>DAOUDQ010000029.1:0-1652 GCA_034431045.1 Dehalococcoidia bacterium
CACAGGCTCCTCCACCAGCTTGCGCAGCTCGTCCACAATGACCCGCACCGTCTCCTTCAGGTTCTGGGGGGCGACGCCGGCGTTGATCACCAGCAGGCCGGTGTCGAAGTAGCGGCTGACGGACGAGCCCACCGAGTAGGCCAGCCCTCGCCTCTCCCGCACCTCCTTGAACAGGCGAGAGCTCATGCCCCGGCCCAGGAGAGTGTTGAATATCATCAGGGCGTAGCGGTCGGGGTCCTTTCTGGCGAAAGCGGGGAGGGCCATGGCCAGGTTGGCCTGGCTTATGGGACGGCCCTCGGCGGCTACCCGCTGGGTGGGGAGGTCGGAATCGAGGGCGCGAAACGATGGGGAAGGCTTGGCTGGTCGGTCTTCGAAGTGGCGGTGGGCCAGGGCCACTACCTCTTCGTGGCCGACGTTGCCAGCCACGCTCATCACCATATTGGCCGGTACGTACCAGGCATCCATATAGCTCAGGAAGTCCTGGCGCTGGATGGTGGCCACTGTCTCCTCGCTGCCAGTGGTGCTCCAGCCCAGGGGCTGGTCGCCGAAGAGGGCCTGGGTCAGCAGCTCGCTCACCCACACGCCCGGCTGGTCGCGATTGCGGCGGATCTCCTGCTGCACCACCGAGCGCTCTCGCTCCATCTCCTGGGTGTTGAGCAAGGGGTGCAAGAGCATGTCCGCCAGCACATCCATGGCCAGGTCCAGCTTGTCGAAGGGAAGATGGTTCCAGAAGCAGGTGACCTCCTTGGCGGTGTAGGCGTTGAGGACGCCGCCCGCCCCCTCAACGGCCTCGGCGATGGCCATAGCGGTGGGGCGGCGCTCACTTCCCTTGAAGATCATGTGCTCCAAGAAATGAGCGAGCCCTTGAGAGCCCCGCTCCTCGGCTCGCGAGCCCGCCCCGATGAACAGGCTGACGCTGACCGCTTGGGCAGTGGCGAGGGGTGTGGTCACCATCCGCAAGCCATTGGCCAGCTCGGAGATCTGCCAGGAGATGGTCATGCACGCCCCCTTTCTGACCCTGCCGAAAGCAGGCCCAGTATAGGTGAGCCATAACGGGACGGTCAAGAAAGGCGCCGACCTGATCTCTGGTTCATACGTCTCTTGGCGGTGGAGATTTTGCTAATCAATCTATCTCTTTGGCTAGTTCCTTCGGGCCTCTGGTGCTTGACACGTCTTCGCCGTCGCCCGTATGATGATTGTGAATTACATGGCGAAGTACATTTTCGTCACCGGCGGCGTGGTGAGTTCCGTAGGGAAAGGGATCACCACCGCCGCTCTCGGTCGACTCCTCAAGGCCCGCAGCATCCCCGTCGTCATCCAGAAGCTCGACCCCTATCTCAACGTCGACCCCGGCACCATGTCCCCCTACCAGCACGGCGAGGTGTTCGTCACCAGCGACGGCGCCGAAACCGACCTCGACCTGGGCCACTACGAGCGCTTCCTGGATCAGGACCTCACCGAGGCCAGCTCCGTGACCTCCGGCCAGATCTACCAGGCGGTAATTGGGAAGGAGCGACGGGGCGTCTACCTGGGCCGCACCATCCAGTCTATCCCCCACGTGACCAACGAGATCAAGGAGCGCATTCGCGCTGTCGGGCGGGAGAGCGATGCCAGCGTCGTCATTGTGGAGGTGGGGGGCACCGTGGGCGACA
>DAOUDQ010000030.1:0-4069 GCA_034431045.1 Dehalococcoidia bacterium
ATGACAGCACATACGACGCTAACCATGACCAGCGCCAACAGGCTGCGCACCATGAACTCGGATGCCCAGGGGTCTGTCAGGTAGGCGGTCAGGTCACTGATAGCTGACATAGGTCTTCCCCTCTACATTCACCAGAAGGAGGTGGGTCTGGAAGGTGGCGTTGAGGTTCTCCTCGGTGAAGATGGTGCGCGGCTCGCCGAAGGCGATGATCTTGCGGTTGAGGCAGGCAGCATGGTCAAAGGCGGCGGCTACGCAGGAAAGGTCGTGGGTTGCCACCAACAGGGTCTTGCCTGCCGCTCGCACCTCGTTGAACAGGTCCAGAAGGTCGTGCTGGGCGCTGGCGTCCAGGCCAGTGAAGGGCTCGTCCAGAAGGAGAATGCGGGGCTCCTGGGCCAGGGTACGAGCGACGAGGACACGCCGCTGCTGCCCCGCCGACAGCTCGCCAATCTGGCGTTGGGCCAGGTCGGTCATGCCTACCTGCTCCAGACAGCGCCAGATGACCTCCTGATCCCGGCGGTTAGGGCGCCGCAGAAGGCCCAGGCGTCCGTAGCGGCCCATCATCACTACGTCGAAGACGCTGACCGGGAAGGCCCAGTCCACTAGTTCCACCTGGGGCATGTAGCCTAGAAGGCGGCGGGCGCGGTCGGCCTTCTGGCCGAACAGGCGAACCTCGCCCCGCCAGGGCCGGTGGAGGCCGAGAATGACCCGCAGGAGGGTGGACTTGCCGGAGCCGTTGGGCCCCACCAGGCCGGCCAGACAGCCCTGCTCGATGGCCAGGGTGACGCCCTCCAGGGCGGCCTGCCCGTTATATCCTGCCCAGAGGTCGCTCACCTCGATGGCCGGGCGGAAGCCTCCCTCCTTCAAATCTTGCTGGCCGGTATCAACTCTAGCCATGATCTCTAGGCCAGGCAGCGCACCAATTCCTTGGCGTTGAAGCGCATCAGCTTCACGTACGTATTGACCTTCTTGTCCAGGGCAGCGCTATAAAGGGTGCAGACCTCCACACCGGCGTCGTCGGCCGCCAGCTCCAGGATGCGGGCGTTGAACTGAGGCTCCTTGAATACGGCGGGCACGTCCTGCGCGGCGATGGCCTCCACCAGGTTGGCTACGTCCTTGGCGCTGGGCTCCTTGCCGGGGCTGGCCACCACGACGCCTACCAGCTCTAAGCTGTAGCGGCGGGCCAGGTAAGGGAAGGCGTCGTGGAAGGTCACCAGCTTGCGCCTGTCGGAGGGGATGGAGTCGATGGCTGCTGCCACCTCCTGGTCCAGCGCCCGCAGCTCCGCCAGGTAGCTGTCAGCGTTCGCGCGGTAGGCCTCGGTGCCAGCGGGGTCGATCTCCACCAGGGCGTCGCGAATGCGCTCCACGTAGGCGATGGCGTTCTGCACGTCCAGCCAGAGGTGGGGGTTCTTGTCGATGACCGGCAGGCCCTCGGCCAGCTCGACCAGGATGGCGGAGGAGGGTATGTTCTCCTTCAGGGTGTCCTCTACAGGCCTCTCCAGCCCCAGGCCGTTCATGACCACCACGTCGGCCTCGGTTAGCCTGACCACTCGACCGGGTGGTGGGTTGTAGGTGTGGGGATCAGCCCCCGCCGGCATGATGGTCAACACGTCCACCCTACCGCCGCCCACCTGGCGCGCAAAGTCGGCGAAGAGACCCAGGCTAACCACCACTTTCACTTCAGCAGCCTGGCCCTTCTCTTCCTCTCCCTGACAGGCGATGAGGAGTACGCTGGCCAGAAGAGCTATCGCCACAAGAGGGAGGGCAGACAGCCGGAGAGCTTGGCTACTGATACTCGCCTTCATGGGTCGTCAAGCAAATGGTTCTAGGCGGCGCTGCCACGGCAGGCGGCGCAGCGGCCAAAGAACTCCAGCCAGTGGCCCTCGATCTCGTAGCCAGTGCTGCGCGCCAGGTCGCCGAGTACGTCGAGGGCGATGCAGGCATCGAGCTCTTGAACGCTAGCGCAGGAGACGCATACAAGGTGGTGATGGTGCTCCGGGCGGCGGCTGACCCGATAACGAAGGCTGCCATCCTCCAGGAGGACGCGGCAAAGCACGCCCATCTCCGACAAGAGCTTCATGGTGCGGAAGACGGTGGCCCGCCCTACCCCTGGCACCTGGCCCAGGATGTCGTCCACGCTGAAATGGCCGTTACGATCAAGCACCGCTGTCACCACCGCCAGACGCGATGGAGTGATGCGATATCTTTGCTCCTCCAGCCGCCGCACTATTGATTCCAGGTTGTACATGGGCAGGAACTAATTGAGACTCGGTATCAATAGCCTACACGGAGGGAGCAGCCTTGTCAAGACAGGCCTGGACTTAGAGAGGTGAGCGAGGGAATGAGCTGCTGGTAGGCTTGATGTTGTGTCGAATGAAGCCTTTTTGCTCCTGCCGGCGTTAGAAAAGATGGAAGTCCGGCTCTGGTCATAGTAACCTTTTTTGGTAGGAGGGGAGGTACGTTTTGATGCGGCTGCCCGCCATCTTGCCTGCTATTTTCGCTGTCGTTGCCGTTGTGGCTGTGGCCTGCGGGGGCGACACCGCTGGGCCTAGGCAGACCGCCTCACCAACCGCCACTGTCATCGCCTCCCCGACGGCCAGCCCCGGGGCAGCTACCACCCCCGGCGGTGAGCGGATCCCTCTGACGACGGCCGAGATCGTGCGCCTGCTACGGCCGTCAGTGGTGCATATCCTCATCGAGGGGACAACTTTTAGTGTCTTCGGCGAGCCGATCCCCACCGAGGGGGTTGGCACCGGGTTCATCATCGACAACGAGGGACATATCATTACCAACAACCACGTGGTGTTTATTGACGGTGAACGTCCTGCTCAAGAGATAACAGTAACCCTGAGCGACGGTCGCCAGTTCCGGGCGAGCCTGGTGGGAGGAGACCGCCCCACCGACCTGGCGGTTCTGAAGATCGATGCTGACAATCTGACGCCAGCCAGTTTGGGGGATACCGCCCAGCTTCAGGTGGGAGATGATGTGGTGGCCATTGGCCACGCCCTGGACCTGCCCGGCGGCCCAACAGTCACCCGTGGGGTGGTGAGCGCCAAGGAGCGTTTGATCCAGGAGGACCCCTTCATGATCCCCGGGGCCATCCAGACCGATGCCCCCATCAACCCCGGTAACAGCGGCGGGCCCCTGGTGAACATCTATGGAGAGGTCGTCGGCATCACCACCCAGGTCATTCGCGGCACTGCTGAGGGAATCGGCTTTGCCGTCTCCATCGATACGGCCAAGCCCATAGCGGGGGAGCTTATCGAGAAGGGGCGGGTGGAGAGAGGTTACCTGGGGATAAACCTCATTAACATAACCCCCAGCATCGCCGAAGAATTCGATTTGCCGGTCGACAGCGGTGTGGGAATCGGTTCTGTGCAGGAAAGTTCTGCCGCGGACCGCGCTGGCCTTAAGGCTGGCGACATCATCGTTGGGGCCGCCGGTGAGGATATCAAGAATAGCGGTGATCTGTTGAAGGTGCTCACTGAGTACCGAGCCGGCGACACGGTGACCATTGAGTACTATCGTGACGGCGACCTGCAAGAAGCGAAGGTTACGCTGGGGTAGCTAGCCGCCTACACCGTTGGCCCAGGCCCGTGCTCGGACAGGGACGCGCTAGGTTAATGGAGTCAGGCAGCGAATATATGTGTGGGGACCATTCTCTATGAGGAGGGGCTTGTGGAACGAGTCGCCGGCCGCCGCGCTGGTGGCGCCCGATCAGGAGGGCCGCCGCTGACCCTGGTGGACGCCTTGGGGCGATCACTGACCGTTAGGCAGCGGCCGGAGCGCATTGTCAGCCTGGTGCCCAGCCTCACCGAGGCCCTGTTCGCCTTTGGCCTGGAACAGGAGATCGTGGGGGTGACCCGCTTCTGCGTGGAGCCCCGCCGCGGCGTGGCCGGCAAGACGAAGGTGGGCGGCACTAAAGCACTGGATGTGGCAAAGATCAAGGCCCTTAAGCCTGACTTGGTGATCGCCAGCGCCGAGGAGAATAGCCCTGAGGACGTGACCCAACTGATTGACCACGGCTGTCCGGTGTTCGTCACCCTGGCCACCAGCGTCGAGAGCGCGATCG
>DAOUDQ010000031.1:0-3285 GCA_034431045.1 Dehalococcoidia bacterium
CAGGCCTGGCCGAAGAGGGCGGCCTGCTGGTCGCCGGCCATGCCGGCGATGGGGAGGGCTGCCCCCAGAAGGGATGGCTCGGCCTCGCCTAAGATGCCGCAGGAGGGAAGAACGGCCGGTAGGAGGGAAGAAGGAACGGCCAGCTCGCGCAGGATATCTTCGTCCCAGGCAAGCCTGGAGATGTTGAACATGAGGGTTCGCGAGGCGTTGGTGTAGTCGGTAGCGTGGACGCGGCCGCCCGTCAGCTTGTAGAGGAGCCAGCAGTCTACCGTGCCGAAGAGGACCTGGCCGCGCTCGGCCCTGGCTCGAGCGCCGGGGATGCTATCGAGCATCCAGGCGACCTTGGTGCCGGAGAAGTAGGGGTCGATGACCAGCCCCGTCCTCTGGCGAAAGGAGGGCTCCAGCCCCCGCGCCTTGAGCTCCTGGCACAGGGGGGCCGTGCGCCGACACTGCCAGACGATGGCGTTGGCCAGCGGTTCGCCCGTCTGCCGATCCCAGAGGATGGTGGTCTCCCGCTGGTTGGTTATGCCGATAGCGGCAACCTGGGAGGCGCGGGCGCCAGCCGCCTCCAGCACCTCTCGCGCCGAGGCCAGTTGCGACTGCCAGATCTCCTGGGGGTCGTGCTCCACCCAGCCGCTCTGGGGATAGATCTGGCGGATGGGGTGACCAGCGCTGGCCACGGGCTGGCCCTGGCGGTCGAAGAGGATGGCCCGCGAGCTGGTGGTTCCCTGGTCGAGGGCCAGGACGTATTCGGACAAACCCGGCCTCCTATCTGTGGCTCAACTCCGTATGGTAGCATGCGCCTGCGGTTGGGAACAGCGACCGGTGCTATAATGGTGGTGGATGGCATGACCACTGCTGCTACCTTGGCCGATATCCTGGACGTTCGCACCAAAGAGGGCGAGCTGTACGAGCAGCTGGCCGATAACAAGGTTCGCTGCTACGCCTGCGGCCATCGCTGTGTCATCCTCGACGGCCTGCGGGGCATCTGTAAGGTGCGCTTCAACCGCGGCGGCAAGCTGTTCGTCCCCAGCGGCTACGTGGCCGCTCTGCAGTGCGACCCCACGGAGAAGAAGCCCTTCTACCATGTCCTGCCCGGCTCCAGCACCCTGACCTTTGGCATGCTGGGCTGCGACTACCACTGCCCCTACTGTCAGAACTGGCTCAGTTCGCAGGCCCTGCGCGACCCGGTGGCTGGCCACGTCCCGGAGGCCATCAGCGCTCAGGAGATTGTGGCCGCCGCCGTGCGCACGGGCGCCGAAGTCATCGGTAGCTCCTACAACGAGCCCCTTATCACCAGCGAGTGGGCGGTGGAGATCTTTCGCCTGGCCAAGGAAAAGGGCCTGAAGACGCTGTACGTCTCCAATGGCAACGCCACGCGCGAGGTGCTGGAGTACCTGCGGCCCTGGCTGGACTGCTTCAAGGTGGACCTCAAGTCGATGTCCGCCAAGAACTATCGCTTCCTGGGGGGCAAGCTGGCCAACGTCCTGGAGGGCATCCGCATGGCGGTGGAGATGGGCTTCTGGGTGGAGGTGGTGACCCTGGTGGTGCCCGGCTTCAACGACTCGGATGAGGAGCTGCGGGAGGCCGCCGATTTCCTGGCCTCGGTCTCGCCCGACATTCCCTGGCACGTGACCGCCTTCCACAAGAACTACAAGATGACCGACCCCGACAATACGCCGCCGGAAACGCTGCTGCGGGCGGCCCGCATCGGTAAGGAGGGCGGCCTCCGCTACGTTTACGCTGGAAACCTGCCGGGCATGGTGCGCTCCCTGGAGAACACCTACTGCCACAACTGCAAGGAGCTTCTGGTGGAGCGCGTCGGCTTTTACGTGAGGCAGTACGGCATTAAAGAGGGCGACCGCTGTCCCTACTGCTCGACGGCTATCCCCGGCGTCTGGTGGTAGCACCGCCAACTTTAGCCAGCGCAACAGCAAGAGGCCCCTGGTGAGAGGAGCCTAGCTTTTTGCCGGCGCTTGGCGCTAGTCGAGGCGGGGGGCGATGGGGATGACGTAAGCCTGGCCGGCGTCCTCCCGCATGCCCTCGGGCCCGTCGGCAGCGCGGGCGGCCGCCAGCACATCGGCGTGGCCGTCGCCGTCCCAGTCTGCCGCTGCAACCCGCACGCCGAAAATGTCTCCCTGCTGCCCGCCGAAGATGGCGGCGCTGTGGTCACCCAGGGCAATGTCTACCGTCTGGCTCAGGGAAGTGGAGCCAAGCACTGCGTACACCTCGCCCGCGCCCTCCCTGCCGTTGTCGGGCCCGTCTCCTTTTTCCGCCCCCAGGATGATGTCCTCCACACCATCTCCGTCGAGGTCGCCGGCGGCCAGGGATGCGCCCAGCCGGTCGCCGGCGTTAGCGCCCAGGATGGTTACGTCCTGCTCAGCCAGGGCCACGTCGAACGAGCCCTCCAGGGACGGCGAGCCGAAGACAAGGTAGGCTTCCCCGGCGCCGTCGCGGCCGTTGTCCGGCCCATCCGCCCTGGGGGCGCCGATGAGGAGGTCGTCAATGCCGTCGCCGTTGACGTCGCCGCTGGCCACCGCTGCACCCAGATCGTCCTCCTCGTCGGCGGCTAGCACTGTCACATTCGGCGGGGCGGAGGCGAAGTCCAGAACGCCGTTGAGGGAGGGGGAGCCAAAGATGACGTAGACCTCGCCGCCGTCCTCACGGCTGTTGTCCGGGCCGTCGGCCCTGAAGGCGGCCACTATGAGGTCGTCGATGCCGTCCTTGTTTAGGTCGCCCATTGCCAGGTGGTGGCCTAGCTGATCGTCGGCCTCAGCGCCGATGAGGGCCAGATCGTACTCGCCCAGGGCCATGTCCCTGGCTCCGGACAGGGACGGGGTGCCGAAGATCAGATAGGCCTCTCCCCCCTGGTAGCGGGCGTTTTGGGGCCCGTCGGCGAGGAAGGCGCCGAGCAAGATGTCCTGGATGCCATCGCCGGTGGCGTCGCCAGTGGCCAGCTCGGCGCCCAGGCGGTCTCCTTCTTCGGCACCAAAGAGGGTCAGGTCTTGCTCCCTCAGAGCGATGTCTATCGTTGGCCCGAGGGTGGGCGAGCCAAGGATCACATAGGCTTCGCCGGCATTTGGCCTCTCGTTGCCAGGGCCGTCGGCCAGGAGCGCCCCCACCAGGATGTCGTCGATGCCGTCGCCGTTGATGTCGCCGGCGGCCACGGCGAAGCCGGAGGAATCACCGCTGTCGGCACCGAATATGGTGATGTCCTGCTGGCCCTCAGCGAAGTCGATGGTTCGGTCCCTGTCTGCCGGGCCGAGAATGACGTAGGTTTCGCCA
>DAOUDQ010000032.1:0-2330 GCA_034431045.1 Dehalococcoidia bacterium
CGCGCTCGACAGCTGATGGTCGATGGGGATCTAGCTATGGCCAGCCACCTTGTCGACTGGGCGATGGCCGCGGATGCGGGCAACGCTGAGGTCCACGCGGTGCGCGCCGAAGTTTACTCTCGTCGTGCCAGCGAGTCGCGAGCAACGATGACCCGCGGGATCTTCCGGGCGGCGGTGTGGGACTCGAGGGCAGCGCTGGAAAGCCTAAAGCCGCAAGACTAGGCGGGCTAGGCCGGCTGCAAGCCAGGCGCCATCCCCCTCCACCGCCACCAACCATACGATGGCATTGGCCACCGGCAGGACGGCCGCCAGGAGGCTCCCCCGCCTGAGATGCTCGGCAACGATCTCCCCGGCCGTCAGGAGCATGGTGGTACGTCTCCTCCGGATGTACTCGTAGTAATATACCAGTAGCTTGCAGTGATAACGTACTCCTTTCGCCAGCCGCTTCTGCTTGCTAGACTAGGGTCTAGACTACGCCGGGAGGTATCTGCCATGCGACCCATCGTGACCATCGCCGATACAACCAACGGTTTGCCCGCTGCCTTCGACGCCATCTTTGCGCCATACGGCGGCATCGCCAAGGTCATCCCTGCCGGTAGCAAAGTCCACCTCAAGCCCAACGGCGTCCACTTTTCCGCGGGCATCCACACGGACCCTGCCGTCGTTGATGCCCTGCTGGCTTACCTGGGCGACCACGGCTACCGCCGCCTTGCCCTGATGGAGAATTGCACCCAAGGTGTTTCCACCCGCCTTGTTTTCGCCGTGAACGGCTACGCCGATATCGCCCGCCGACACGGCGCCGAGCTAATCTATCTAGACGAGGGAGGCACAGCGCCCTACACCCTGGAGGGCGAGGAGGTGCCGATCCGCATTTCCCGCCGGCTCTATGAGTCCTTCATTGACCCCTCGCGGCGCCCGGGCAACTTCTACCTCAGCTTGCCCAAGCTGAAGACCCACTCGATGACAACGATGACCCTGGGCGTGAAAAACCAGCAGGCATTCCCCATTGATGAGCACCGCATGCACTTTCACAACCATGAGATGTTGCACGCTCGTCTCGCTCGCCTCTATCGGATGGTGCAACCCGATTTCTGCGTCATTGAGGGGGTGACGGCCATCTTCAACGGGCACATAGCGCCCACCGCCCTGCTAAAAGAGAGCAGCGTGCAGCTCAACGTGCTCATTGGCGGCCAAGACACGGTGGCGGTGGACACCGTGGGCTCCAAGGTGATGGGCTATGCCATCGAAGAGGTAGAGCACCTCCGCCTGGCGGCGGAGTGGGGTCTGGGTGAGGGACAACTCGACCGCATCGAGGTTATCGGTGACCTCAGCCGTTTCCGGAAGCGTTATCCGTACAACCTGCTGCGCCGCTTCCACCCCGACGTGCACATCGTCGAGGGTCGCGAACGGGCGTGCGTCGAGGGCTGCAAGGGGAACACCGAATGCGTCCTGGAGATACTAAGCAACGACTATCCCAGCCAGGGCGGCTTCACTATCGTCTTCGGCAAGGGCTTCGAAGAGGCCGATCTGGAGAATTTGCCTGGGGACATCCTGGTGGTAGGGGCATGCGCCATCAACGAGCGGGGGCCGGACTTGCGGCGGCGCTACCCCGACCGCCGAATCGTCGAAGTGGACGCCCACAACGACGTACGCGGCATAACCGCCGGCTTGGCGACCATGATGAAGGTCAGGCCTATGGCCATGGTGCCTCTGAACCCCCTCCGCTCGCTGTGGACTGTCGTGCAGGCCAGGCTGCACGGCCTTAACTCGCGCATGCCTCCCCTCCTGGGGGGAACAGCACCGACAGGCCTGCGCGAGGCCGAACGACGCTGGTATCGCGAGGGAGGAGGCAACTGACGTCTCGAGGCGTTGGCGAAGGCTGCCGCGGAACTAAGCAGAAGGGCAAAGGCCCCCTCAGTAGGGCTGGCAGCGCTCGAAGATCCTGCGCGGGTTCTCTACTGTCATCTGGTGAATCTCGTCCTCAGTCACGCCGCTGTCTAGTAGTGCGGGGATAACCGAGTCAGGGACGAAGTTGTAGTGCCAGTTCGGGGCGGTCATTTCGATCAGCGGGCGCTCGAACCAGTCCATGTAGGAATGGGCATCGTGGGAGAGAATCATCTTGTCGACATGGCCCATCTTGCAGAGCCGGGCGATGGTGGCGACGCGATCGGCCGTCGGTAGGAACATGTCCAGCCCAAAGCGGTCCATGCCAATGTAGCTGCCGCGGCCTATGAGCCGCGATAGGTAGTCGATGTCCTTGGAGTCGCCGCAGTGGCCGATGATGACCCGCGACAGGTCTACCCCTTCCGACTCAAAGATGTCCTGCTGCA
>DAOUDQ010000033.1:0-5147 GCA_034431045.1 Dehalococcoidia bacterium
GCTGCAGGTAGTCGACGATTATCAGGTCCAGGCGGCGCTCTCTGGACAGACGCCAGGCCTTGCCCCGCATCTCGGGCACGCGCAGGACGGCGCTGTCGTCCACGTAGATGTTGGCGTTGGCCAGCACGCCGATAGCCTGCATGATCCGCCGCTCCTCGGCCTCGTTATGGGTGCCCAGGCGCAGGCGGGTGGAATCGACGTTGGACTCCATGGCCAGCAGGCGCTGAGCCACGTGCTCGCCGGCTGTCTCAAGGCTGAAGACAGCCACGGTGGCCTGCTGGCCCACGGCAGCATTGCGAGCGATGTTCAGGGCCAGGGAGGTCTTCCCCAGGCTAGGGCGCGCGGCCAGGATGACCAGGTCGGCCCGCTTGAGGCCGCCCAGGAGGGTGTCTAGGTCCATGAAGCCGCTGCGGATGTGAGTGTCGAGGCCAGCGGCCGCCTCCTCCATCGCCGGCCCCTCTACGTGGCGTTCCAGGAGCTCCCTAATGTGAACGAAATCGCTGGCGAGCTTTTCCCCTCGCACGGCTGCCAGCAGGCCCTCGGACCGGGACAGGATCGCGGGCAGGTCGGGGCCGCCCTGGTAGGCCATCTGCTGTATCCTCTGGCTAGCATCGAGCAGACGGCGATAGACGGCATCCCTCTGGACGATCTGGGCGTAGTACTCGACGCCCAGGGGGGTGGGCAGCTCTGCCACCAGTTGGCTCAGGTAGGCCACGCCGCCCATCTCCTCCAGCCGTCCTCGGCGGGCCAGCTCGTGGGCCAGGGTGATCTGATTTATGGCCTCGTTGCGCTCCCACAGGGCCAGGCAGGCGTCGTAGGCCCAGGCATTCTTCTCCCGGAAGAAGTCCCCGGGGTGCAGTACGGGCGCTACCTTGAAGATGGCCTCGCCGTCCACCAGGAGAGAGGCAATAACCGCCTCCTCAGCCTCGATGTCATGCGGGGGCAGCTTCTCGGCTACCACGTTGGCCACAGCTTCGGCCTACTCTGCCCGCCAAGAGCTTCTGCGGGCAATGATCTCATCGGCCGAGCGGCCGATCAGTAGTCTCCCCAGGTTGCGGTGGCCCAGCCGCAGGTACTTTCGCCAAATCTGGCGGATTTGGTCGGCGGTCTTGGCGCCGTCCAGCTCTTGTTCTGCTTGCCTGAGCAGGGCCTCCGTTTCTTCGGCAGGCATGGTCATGGTTGCGCTCCTTTATCCTTGCGACGCCTCCTGGGCGCTCTCTCCTTTTGTTGCGCCTCCTCCTGTTCTGCCTCCGCCTCTTCCACTTTCCCCTCTTCCACTTTCCCCTCTTCCACCCTCCCCTCTTCCACCTGCTCCTGTTGCACCTCCTCCTCTTCGGAAGGCTGCTCCTCTTCCGTGGGCGGAGGCGCCAGCAGTTCCTCCAGCGTCTGCCCCTCTCCCAGCACTGCCACCTTCACGCTGACACGCACGTTGCGCGAAAGCCTGAGAGGCACCTCGAACAGGCCCACCTGGCGGATGGGCTCTTCCAGTTCCACCTGCCGATGCTCCAGGAGTAGCCCCAGTGGCTTCTCCAGGGCCTCGCTGATGTCGCGAGCGGTCACCGAGCCGTATAGACGGCCCTGCTCACCCACCCGCACCTCGATGGTGATGGTCAGGCCAGCGAGCTTCTCCGCCAGCACCGCAGCATCGTCGTCCAGCTTGGCCTGGCGCTTGGCTTCCGCTTTCCCCCTGGCCTGAGCTATGCGAATGTTGTGGTCGGTGGCAGGGACAGCCAGCTTGCGCGGCAGAAGGTAGTTGCGAGCGTAGCCATTGGCCACGTTCCTCACCTCGCCGATGCGGCCGGAGCCCTCCACCTCCTCCAGAAACACTACCTTCACTGAGCACCCTCCCGGTCAGGGTGACCGCCGCCTCCGTGAGCAATCATGGGGAGCCCTTGACAGGGATTCAAGACGGTTACTCACAAAAGTTATTCTTTCTTATCCACGCTCTCCACATTAGAACAAGTGTCCCAAACAAGTTTACTACGTGTCCCACTCATGTCAAGCCCATCTACCGAGAAACACTCAGCTTACGGCTGATAATATGGCAAGCGGAATTACCAAATCGGACCAACAACCCCTTGACAAACGGTGGGCGTTTTGCCACACTGGATGTGCGGCCGGAAGCGGGTTGGAGCGAAAGTTCCCGGGTTGTCTCTGTTTAAGAGGCAGGCTTCGGCTGGGAGGAAAGAACCCGCCGCAATGGCCGTTTTTATTTCCCCCAAGGAACGCAGTCCACAAACCAGTATTCGTATCGCACCGCCGGAGGCCTGACCAGAAATCCGCGCTCCCACACATCACCGTTCTTGTCTAACAAGAGAGGGCGGAGCACGTTCATAAGCTTGGCACTCCCAACCGGCTTCATGGTGCACGCTCGGGGGCGCATCGGCTTTCCCTTAACCCAACAGAACTGGCACGGCGGCAGCCGGATCCCTTCGAGGCCTTCGACATACTCCCGCGCGAGGCCGGCTATTACATCCGCTAGCTGAAGCATCAGACTCCTTCGCGAGTTCTCAAACCTCACGCTCTCTGCTGGGGGGATGCTCCACACAACGTGATGCTCCTCCTCCAGCCGACGCACCACCTGCTGCCGGAAGTCAGCCCACGTCACCTGGTCAAAGACCAGCTGGAGCAGTAAGCCGGGCAGCTCCTCCTGTGCAACCGTTTCCCCAAGGTGTCGGAAGATTACGTCGAGTGGAAAATGATGAAGCAAGAGCGCCAGCTTTCTGGTGCTTGGATCCCTAAGCTCCTCCTCACGCAGTCGTTCCTTCAGCACCGGCACCACGACTGCCCCAGCCCTTGCTTCTTTCAGGCATCGGAGAGCTTCATCCTTCCGCGGGTGCCTTCTCAAAGAGCGGTACTTCAGCTCGTCTCCCTGCTTGCAGCCTATCACCCGCTTCATTTCCCCCACCATGCCCTCGTTGTGCCACCTGTCTCCCTCGGCGGTGAGAACCCAAGCTATGCACACTGTCTTCGTAGTCCCCTCAGTCCGAGGGTCCCCCATGTCGCCCGAAAAGTCCACGTACACCCGGTGCGTGAATCCTGGTCTACCCGGCACCAGTCCTCCCACCCCCCTGAGGTGACAGCGCCCTCTCCAGGCCTCCCTCGTAGGCAGCCGCCAGTTCGCCTAGCGGCAGGTCGATGTAGCGTCCCAGCACCAGGCGCTGGCCCGCCACCCGGCCGATGTAGGCGATGGGCACGTCGTGGGCGGCAGCCACCTCCGCCAGGCGTTGCCCCGCCTCCGGCGCGACGGCCATCACGATGCGCGACTGGCCCTCGCCGAGCAGCCCAGCGTCCAGGCGGCCGCCCATCTTGATGCCGGAGGCATCGAGGCCCACGCCGCCGCCGATGCACATTTCCGCCAGGGCCACCGCCAGGCCGCCCTCTGAGCAGTCGTGGCAGGCCGTCGCCAGGCCCGCACCAATGGCCGCCAGGGCCGCCCGCTGCACCCGCACCTCCAGATCGAGGGCAATGGACAGTCGCCCGGCCACCAGACCGTGGGCCTCTTTCAGGTACTCGCTCCCCGCCAGCGCTGAGGCATCGCCCTCCAGCTCAGCGCCCAGGAGGAAGACCTCCTGCCCCTCCTGAGCGAAGGCCATCGAGCAGCGACTAGAGACCTCCTTCAGCAGCCCCAGCATGCCGATGACCGGCGAGGGATAGACCGGCTGACCGCTCGTCTCGTTGTACAGGCTGACGTTGCCCGATATCACAGGGATGCCCAGCTTGTGGCAGGCCGCGGCCATGCCGCCGATGACCTGCTCCATCTGGTAGTACACATCGGGGCGGTTGGGGTCGCCGAAGTTCAGGCAATCGGTGATGGCGATGGGCTGGGCGCCCACGCAGACTACATTGCGGGCGGCCTCGGCCACAGCGATGGCGCCGCCGGCGTAAGGGTCGAGATAGCAGTAGCGGCCGTTGCCGTCGGTGCACAGGGCGATGCCCTTGTTTGTACCCCGGATACGCATCACGGCGGCGTCCCCGCCGGGGCCGTCCACCGTGTTGGTCAGCACGTGGTGGTCGTACTGACGGTACACCCATTGCTTGGCGGCAATAGTGGGCAGCGAGAGCAGGCGCAGCAGGGCGGACCCCGGCTCAGCCACGTCCGGCAGGGAATCGAGGGCAAACGTTTGCAGCTCGGCGAGAGCTGCGGGCGACACCCCCTGGCGGCTGTACTGGGGCGCCTCGGTGAGCAGCCCCACCGGCAGGCAGGCCACCTCCCGCTCGCCCTCACGGATGCGCGCCAGACCGTCGTCCGTCACCACGCCGATGATGGTCGAGCGCAACTCCCAGCGGTCGAACAGCGCCTTCACGTCCTCCTCGTGCCCCTTCTTGGCGATGATCAGCATCCGCTCCTGCGACTCAGCGATCATCACCTCGTAGGGGGTCATCCCCTCCTCTCGCCGCGGCACCCTGGCCACGTCGATCTCCAGGCCGCTCCTCCCCCTGGCCGCCGACTCCAAGGAGGAGGCGGTGAGGCCGGCCGCCCCCAGGTCCTGAATCCCAACGATCCACTCCGGGTGGTTGTGGGCCAGGTCCAGGCAGGCCTCCATCAGCAGCTTCTCCAGGAACGGATCGCCTATCTGCACCGCCGGCCGCAGCTCGTCGTAGCGGGCGTGAGGGTCGGTGCGCGAGGCCAGGCCGGAGGCGCCGTGCAGACCGTCGCGGCCGGTGTCCGCCCCCACCAGCATCAAGGGACTGCCTGCCCCTGTGGCCCGGGCGCTCACCAGCCGCTCCTTGGGCGCCACGCCCACGCACATCACGTTGATCAGCGGGTTCTGAGAGTAGGCCTCCTCGAAGTAGACGTCGCCCCCCACGGTGGGGATGCCGAGGCAGTTGCCGTAGCCAGCGATACCGGCCACCACGCCCTCGAACAGATACCGGTTGCGCTGCTCGCTGAGCAGTCCGAAGCGCAGGGAGTCCAGGAGGGCGATAGGCCGCGCCCCCATCGCGAAGATGTCCCGCACGATGCCGCCGATGCCCGTGGCCGCCCCCTGATAGGGCTCGATGGCCGAGGGGTGGTTGTGGGACTCGATCTTCATCACCACGCACAGCCCGGCGCCGATGTCGACGGCGCCGGCGTTCTCAGCCCCCCGGCGGGTGAGCACGAAGGGGCCCTCAGAGGGCAGCAAGCGCAGGAGCGGCCGCGAGTT
>DAOUDQ010000034.1:0-6928 GCA_034431045.1 Dehalococcoidia bacterium
CCTCTGCTGGCGGGTGCCCTCGCTTTCGCCTTTGGCTGGCGGTCGGCCTATTTCTTCCTCGCTGGCGTGACAGTAGCCGTGGGCCTCTTCCTGCGAGGGGTCAGCCTGGGCGGCGAGCGCCAGCGGGCGGCGGCAGTGCCTGTGCAGTCCTCTGAGCGGGGTACCAGTTCCCTCATGCCTCTCATTCTGGTGTACGCCGTCTTCGTCCTGAACGGCTTCGTCTACAGCGCCAGCCGCACCTTCCTGCCCACGCACATAAGCTCGGAGGGCGGCGAGGCCATCGGCGATTCCCTGGCTACGCTGGCCCTGCTCATGGGGGCGGTGGGACAGTACATGGGCGGCTCCCTATCCCAGCGCTTTCCCTTAGAGCGCCTGGCGCCCCTGATAGCGATAATGGTGGTGCCTTGTCTTATCGCCATGGGGGCCACAAGCGGGGCGCTCCTGGTGGTGGCCTCGGGTGCCTTTGTCCTCTTCAGCTTTGGCGGCCAACCCATATACACTGGCCTCATCGCTGACTATACGCCCCGTCGCCTCCTGGGCCGCAGCTACGGCATCTCCTTTTTCGCTGCCTTCGGGCTGGCCTCGGTGGGCTCCACCTACGCTGGCTTCTTCGCCGATAGGTGGGACACCACATCGGCGGTGTTCGTGGCCCTCGCTCCCTTCGCCGCGGTGTCATTCCTGATGGGCGTCAGCCTGTGGCTCATCTGGCGGCGACGGGCCGTGCCGCGGGAAACGGCGCAGAGACAGCCGTCGCCATCGCTGTGAGGAGAGCCTTCATGGCGCTTGCAGGCTAAACAGTGTTACATTATTGGGCCTTCGATCGTCTAATGTTCGATGGCACGAGCGACCTACGTGACAAACAATAGAGAAGCCCAGCAGGCTGGCCTAGAGCGGGTGGACATCCGCCAGAGGGTGTTGCAGGCCGTCAGCCGCTTGCCCGGGCGACAGCGGCGCCTTCTCCTCCTGCGCGAACTGGAGGGCCTGAGCTATGCCCAGATGGGAGAGGTGGTGGGCATCTCCCCAGAAAGGGTGGGAAAGGTACTGCAGCGGGCCCGCCTGGGGTTCAGGCAAGCCTACTCCAGCCAGGTGGCGGGCAGGGAGACGAAGGAGAAGTGCGGTCGCCTGGGGCATCTCCTTTCTGCCTTTTACGATGGTGAACTGCTGGGGCTGGAGCGCCAGCGAGTGGTCGAACACCTGGCTGAATGCCCTGACTGCCGCAGGATGCAGGACAAGCTCGCTTCGACCTCCGAACTTCTGGCCACCCTGGTGCCCACACCGGCCCCGCCTGGACTGGCCGACAGGATCCTGGCTCGAACGGCCATCAGCGGGATCTCGCTGGCTGCTGGCGGCGGCACGATCTGGAAACTCCCCGTCATGTTAGTGGCTGGTGGCGGCTTCATCGCCGCTGTGGTGGCGGTGGTGCTCTTCCTGTGGCAGGACTCCCAATCCTCCAGTCCCTTGGTCTTGCCGCTGACGGCTACCCCTACGGCCACCCCTACGGCCACCGCCGTTGCCGCCGCCACGGCAACACCTTCAGAGCCTCCGGTTCTCACCCCGGTGGTGAGGCCCTCCCCCGAGGAGACGATCACGCCTACGCCCAGTCCCTCGGCGAGGGCTTCACCCACACCTGTGGTGACGGCGACTCCCACGCCCGGTCCCTCACCCACGCCCAGCCCTACTCCTGCACCCACGCCTAGTCCTACTCCATCGCCCACACCCGTCCCTGCGCCGGGTGGCATACAGGGCTCGGTAACCTGCCAGGGCCAGGCCGTGGCAGGGGCCCAGGTGACCATCTCCGGTCCGTTTCCCCAGGCGGGGCAGGTCTGGTCAGGCGTGACAGGAGGGGGCGGAAGCTTCAGTACAGGACTCATCCTCGACGCCGGCTCTTACGTTGTAGCTATCATCTCGCCTGGTACCAGCTATGACAGCGTGCCTGTGACCGTACCTGCTGGCAGCTATGCCAGTGTGTTGGCCCAGTGCACGCTAGTATACGGGCGCGGCTACTAGGGGCAGCAGACCACGCCGCTCGGCCGCGGACTGCCCTTTCGCCTGATCGCCTCCTATCCCGCCATGCGCTACAATCTTGCCACATAGCTGGGCCCTTCTACGATCCCAATCAGGAGGCGAAGCATCGACTTCGAGCAGGTCCTCTATAAGGAGAGCGAAGGTATCGCTACCATCACTGTGGCCTGGTACATCCCATGCAGGAGGGCCCGGGCCTGCCGCGAGGCTAGGGCGATTGCTTGCCCTCCCTGAGCTCGGCGAACCCTTCGCCGAGGATGCGCCAGACTACCTCCGGCCTGGCGCAGCGTACCCGGGACATGCTGGCCGTCCCTTCGTAGCTCCAGGCCGCCAGGTGAGTGGCACCCACCTCCCCGGCCACCCTCAGCCCCACCCTCAGTTCCTCCTCTCGCCCGGCCGGTACCGAAAAGGCCTGCACCCAGAGTTGGAGGTGGCGGCCGTAGCGACGGGCAGCATCCGCCGCTCGCTGGCCGTAGGCCCGCGCGAAGCGCTCCGGGTCGGTGCCGAAGAGGTACCAGTAGGGGTCGCAGCCGAAGATGTCCAGGTCGGCAATGCCTGCCGCTGCCTGCCAGTCGTCGATGCCAAAGTGGAGAAGAGCAGCTAGAGCCTCCTCTCCCTGGCCGGCGCCGCTTACCAGTCGGAGGAGGCGTTCCTCGACCTCGGGGAAGCCCATGCAGCGGTAGCCGGTGGGGAGGAGGCAGAGGGCGTTGGCCAGGCCCTTCTCGTGGCCAAGGCGGGAGAGCTCCGACAAGAGATCCAGGAGCGAGGCCTCCCGAAAAGCGCGAATCTCGTCTGTGAACCTTGTGGGCGGGGCATGGCCGAAGCGGTCGCGGAATGCCCTCTGGCAGACATCGCAGCGGCACCCCCAGGCACCGCTGAGGTCGCCGGCAAGCAGGCCGAAGTAGAAATGAGGCTCGTCCCATAGGAGGACGTCAGCGCCGGTGCCGGCTGCCGCCTCCACCCACTGGCGGAGGAAGCGGCGTGTGGCGGGGTGGTTGGGACAGGCGGCGGGCACCCGTCGCCCATCGGAGAGAAGCTGCCAGGCCTCGGCATGGTCGAGAGGAAAGCGGGAGAGGGCCTCGCCGCTGAAGATGCCGGCCACGCCCCAGGGGTCGACCCAGGCCTCCAGTCCGGCCTGGTGGGTGGCCCGCACGATCCTGCGCATCGTGTCGGCGTAGTAAGCCAGGTCGGTTTCGGTGAGGCAGTGGACAACGTAGGTGCAATGGTGAGCCACCATGTCAGCCAGGTCGGCTTGAACATGGCGGAGGGTACGGCCGCTGAAGTAGCTAACGCCAGTCTGCAAGGCCATGTCTGCGCCGACGGTATCACCTCATCTGGGCCGTGGCAAGCGCTATTCGGTGTAACGTCGGTCATCCCTTCACGTCTCTTCTATCGAGACCCCCAACGCTACCAGCGTGGGGGCCAATAGCGGGTTTGTCTTGCTTGATGCCCGAAGGCAGGAGGCAACAAGGGTGGAAGTTTACGACGACGGCAACCAAGACGAGAAGTCTTCCCCCATTGGCGAAGACAATGTGAAGCCTGCTCCCTCTCCCTCGCCCTGGTCGGCTGACGAGCCTGATGCTCAGGGGCCTTGGCAGACCGCAACGGCTGAGGAGGAAGAGACGACGGCTTTCTTCCCTTCGCAGCCGCGGACGCTGGCCGACACCGGCCTTTCTAAGGCCTTTCTCATGGACCTGGCCCTCAAGACCATTCACTACACGGGCCTACCCACGGCCACTAACGTGACCCAGAGAATGGCTCTGCCACCCGCCATCGTCCAGGAGCTTCTGGCCATGCTGGCCGACGAGCACCTTTGCGAAGTGACCAGCTCCAGCAACTTGATGGCTGGGAATTACCGCTACCGCCTCACAGCCGGAGGCATCAGCATGGTCAGGGATGCCCTGGAGAGGTCTCGATACGCCGGGGCGGCACCGGTGACTATAGACCAGTACATCGAGGTGATGGAGCACCAGCGAGGGGAGAGGCCGCAGCCATCGCGGCAGAGCATCGAGGACGCCCTGTCGGAGCTGGTGCTGACTCCGCATGTGGCCGACGCCCTGGCACGAACCCTCCACTCCGGGCGCTGTGCTCTCCTCTACGGACCGTCCGGCAACGGCAAGACGTCCGTGCTAGAGGCATTTGCTCGCCACCTGGAGGGTCAGGTGC
This sequence comes from Dehalococcoidia bacterium, assembly GCA_034431045.1. Taxonomy (GTDB): domain Bacteria; phylum Chloroflexota; class Dehalococcoidia; order SM23-28-2; family SM23-28-2; genus SM23-28-2. Next base: position 4,189 of record DAOUDQ010000034.1, read on the forward strand.
TCGTTCCCTTCGCCATGTACGCTTACGGCCACATCATCCGCATCTTTGACTCCTCCGTACACATCCCTGCTCGGAAGAGAGGGAGGGCAGGGCTGCCTCCCGTGGGGTCCGGCGAGTCCGAGGAGACGGCCAAGCATGACGAGCGCTGGGCCGTTGTTCGCAGGCCAGCGGTGATAGTGGGCGGCGAGATGGGGCAGGAGTCCCTGGAATTAGCCTATGACCCCGTGTCGCGTTTCTATCAGGCGCCGTCCCACCTCAAGGCCCAGGGCGGCGTGCTGGCGGTGGACGACTTCGGCCGCCAGAGGATCCGGCCCGAGGACCTGCTCAACCGATGGCTAACCCCCCTTGAGCGAGGCTCGTACTCCCTCACCTTCCACACTGGGGAAAAGATCTCTGTGCCCTTCGACGTTCATCTTCTTTTCGCCACCAATCTTAAGGTAGAGCTTCTCCTCGATCAGCCATTCCTGCGGCGCATCCTCTACAAGGTGGAGATTCCCAACCCTGGCCCCGCCGAGTTCGAGAAGATCCTGCGACGGGCGTGCGAGGAGCGTTCTATCACAGCCACGGAGGAAACCCTCAAGTACATCGTTCAGCGGCTGTACGAGAACGCCTCCGACAAGCCGCGGGCCTCCTACGCTCGTGACCTTCTGGATATCGTTGTGGAGAGCGCCAGGTACGACACTACCCAGCCTGTCCTCACTCCTGAAACCTTCGAGCGAGCCCATCGCCTATTCGCTCCCGGGCGGGCAGAGGGCGCGCCCGGCATCGTAGCGCATCAGGGCTAGGGCCCAGCAGGGGCTCGAGGCCGTCACCTAGATCAGGCGGCTGGCGTCGGCGGCCTCGTACCTCTTCAGCTTCTCCTCATCCAGCTCGATCCCCAGGCCCGGCCTCTGGGGCACCTTGACATATCCCTCTTCATCGATGGGGAAGGGCTCCGCGAGCATGAAGTCCCGCGCCTCCGGCGTCCAGTTGGGCGGGTCATAGGGAAACTCTAGATATGGGCAGAGCCCCAGGGAGGCCGCGAAGTGAAGGTTGGCGGCAAGGCCAATGCCGTTCGTCCAGGTGTGGGGAGTGATCGTCTTGCCGTGGGCCTGCACCATGGCGGCGATCTGGCGGCACTGGAAGAAGCCCCCGGCGAAGGTGACATCGGGCTGGTAGACGTCGAAGCAGTCTTTCTCCAGGAAGATCCTGAACTCGTGGAAGCCCTGGTTCAGCTCGCCGCCGGCAATGCGCAGGTTCACCTGACGGCGCAGTTCGGCCAGGCCATCGTAGTCATAGCAGTAAAGAGGCTCCTCCAGCCAGTAGACGCCTAGCTCCTCCATGGCCCTGGCCATCGATATGGCCGTGCGCAGGTCCCAGCGCTGAGGCGCCCGATCAGGGGCAATGCCCCAGCCGTAGTTGGCATCTACCATGATATCCATGCTATCGCCGACCGCTTTGCGCACCGCCTCCAGCACCCGCAGGTCATCCCTGGGGTTGGTGCGGTGGAAGCGCAGCTTCAGGGCACGAAAGCCCTCGTCGCGAAGGCGCTGGGCATCCTCCACCCGCTGCTCGGGCGAGCGCAGCTCGCCGGTGCTGGCGTAGGCCCTGAGGCGCTGCTGGCCGCCGCCCAGGAGCTTGTAGATGGGCTGGCCGCTGGCCTTGCCGATGATGTCCCACAGGGCCACCTCCAGCGGCCAGGGGCGGCTGATGAAGAAGGCGAAGCTGCGCATGTTCTGAACGTGCTGCTCGATGGCAAAGGGATCCTGCCCCAGAAGAAACAGGCGGGCGACATCCCAGCGCGCGGCCACGCCGCCGGAGCCGATGCCGGTTATTCCCTCGTCCGTGTGGATGAAGACGACGTGCACGCGGTGGTTCACGGTGGGCATAGGCTGCCAGGTGGAGATGAAGGGCCGCTCCAGAGGGTGCTCGAAGACCCGGATCTCGATGTCGGTGATCTTCATCGTTGCCTCCTTCAAGCGCGCGGGCCGACGATCACGCCCGCCGCTGCCAGTTCGTCCAGCTCCTCCGCCGAAAGCCCCAGCAGGGTCGAAAGCACCTCGTAGGTGTCCTGCCCCAGTGCCGGCGATGGCCCTTTGATGCCGCCCGGCGTGCGGGAGAGCTTGACAGGCGTATCGGGCAGCTTCAGACGGCCAATGCGAGGGTGCTCCACCTCCACCAGCATGCGGCGGGCCAGCACCTGGGGCTGCTCGGCGGCCTGGGCGATGTTATTCAGGGGCCCGCAGGGCAGGCCGATGGCATCGAACTCCCGCAGCCATTCGCTGGTGGTCTTCTGGCGCATGGCCTCGTTGAGGATGGGCTCCAGCTCGGCATGGTGCTCAGTGCGCAGGGCGGCAGTGTCGAAGCGAGGGTCGTCGATCAGGTCCACCCGGCCGATGGTGGCGCAGAAGAGCTCCCACTGGTTCTCCACCCCCCAGCTCAGGGCGAGGACGATCCAGCCGTCCCTGGTAGGGAAGGCCTGGAAGGGAGTGGCCAGAGGATGGCGGCTGCCGATGGGTTTAGGCAGCTCGCCGGTGGCAAAGTAACGGATGAAGGCGTTCTCTAGGATGGCGATCTGGCAATCCAGCATGGCGATGTCGATCATCTGGCCGTGGCCGCTCCTCTCCCGCTCCTGGAGGGCGGCCAGCACGCCGATGGCGGTGTACAGGCCAGCGGCGATGTCGCCCAGGGAAAGGCCAGGGCGCACCGGCGGGCCGTCGAGCTCGCCAGTGATGCTCATGACGCCGCCCATCCCCTGCAC
>DAOUDQ010000035.1:0-19614 GCA_034431045.1 Dehalococcoidia bacterium
CGCCAGATCGCCCTCATCTACCGTAGGAGCCGCAAACAGGCTCGCACCGTCCAGGCCTTCCTGGAGGTGCTCCGATCCATCTACGAGTTAGAGCTACCCGCCAGCTCGACGGGCGGATAGGAGGCGCGCTCAGCCCACCGCTGCCGCTATCGCCTTGAGGCGATCCACGTTCTCCTTGTCCGGCCCCTCGGGCTTCTTGCCCTGCTTGGGGAAGCCGGGCACCTCCAGCAGGAAGGGCAAGTCCCGGAAGGCGGGGTGGGCCACGATCACCTCGAACCCCGCGCGTCCGATGTGGCCCTCGCCGATGTTCTCGTGGCGGTCGACGCCACCCCCCAGGGGGCACTTGGAGTCGTTGGCATGGATGGCCACCAAGTGGGCCAGCCCCACCTCACGCTCGAATTCGTCCACGGTCGCCGCCAGCCCGCTCGCCGTCGCCACATCATAGCCGGCGGAGAAGGCGTGCTGAGTGTCGAAGCAGACCTTCAGCCGCGGGCTGGCCACCTCCTTCATGATGGCCGCCAGCTCGCCGAGCTTGCGGCCAACGCTGTCGCCCATGCCGGCGCTGTTCTCCAGGATGAGCCAGGTATCTTCAGGCGTCTCGGCTAGCACACGGCGAACTGAATCCACGATCTGGCCGAAGACCCTTGTGAAGCCTGCCCCCCGATGGCTGCCGATGTGGAAGATGACCCCCTTGGCTCCAATGGCCGAGCTGAGCACCATATCGGCGATGAGGGCGTCCTGGGATTTGGTCAGGCTCTCCGGGCTGCTGGTGGCCAGGTTCACCAGGTAGACACCGTGGACGAAGACCGGCCAGATGTCGGCCGCCGCTGCCTGGGCCCGAAAGGCCTCGGCCTCCTGCGGGGGATAGGCCTTTCTTCGCCAGCTCTGAGGAGGGGCGCCGAAGATCTGAATGGTCTCCACCCCCATGGCCTGGGCCCGCTCGATGCCCTTTTCCAGCCCTCCGGCTGTAGAAACGTGGGCGCCGATCCTCATCCTCTCGTCTTCCCCTTCCCCCGCCTGATAGCAGGGCGGTCTCCTACGGATAGAACAACCGCTGCGCTTCCTTCCTCAGCTCGGCGCGGAAGTCCGGATGGGCGATAGCGATCATCTCCTCGGCTCGCTGACGGTGATTCTTGCCCATGAGACGAGCCACGCCGTACTCGCTGACCACAATGTCGGCGAAGAAGCGAGGTATGGTAATGAGGGAGCCCTCTTCCTGCTGAGCGACGACGCGAGAGACGCTGCCTCCCAGGGCCGTGGACGGCAAGAGGGTGATGGCCCGCCCACCCTTGGAGAGCAGCGCCCCCAGGTGAGTCTCCGGCTGACCGCCGGTGCCGTTGATCATCCGTGCCCCAAACACGCTCTCGGAATTGATCTGGCCGGTAAGGTCCACCGACAGGGCGTTATTTATGGCGTAGTAGTTGTCATTTTGGGCGATGACCCTGATGTCCAGCAGATACTCGGGGTCATACAGCTCGAAGGCGGGGTTATCTTCGATGATCGCCAGGTCCTCATCGTTGGAGCCCGACCAGGCCACCGCCACTGCCTTACCCTTATGGATGGTCTTGCGCCTGCCGTTGATCACCCCAGCCGCCACTAGCTTGGCCAGGTCCGGCGCCGCCATCTCCGTGTGCAGGCCCAGATCCACCTTGTTGTCGAAGGCGCCTGCCTTGGGCATCAGGGCGCTGGGCTCGCCTATCCCTAGCTGGATGGTGGCTCCATCGGGCACCAGCTCATTCAGATAGCCGGCGATGGCCTTGGCGAAGTCAGGTGGCTCCATAAGGCCCAGGTAGCGACGCAGGACATCGGGCTCCACGAAGGCGATAAGGGGCCCTATGGGAGCCAAGCGGTTAAAGTCCCCTCCCAGCTCAAGGATGCTCATCATATCGGCCTGGCGCTCCGGCGGCAGGGGAGCCAGCCATTGCTCCACCATCTCCCGAGTGACGGGGGTAGCTGGCAACTCCACGATACGGTCCAGCTCGGAGACGTGGACGAAGCAGTCGCCATACATCCTGGGCAGTAGGGGGTCAACCTCGGCTATGACCGTCCTGGCCCGCCGCGCGTAGCTGCCTTTGTTCCAGTAGTGAGGGCCAAAGGTGCAGTAGCCGTGCTTGTCAGGAGGCGTGACGGCCACCATCAACACGTCTATCTCTCCCCCCTCCAGCCGCCCCTCATCCAGGGCCTTAAAGGCGAGGGAGAAGGTATTGGGCAGGTAGGTGCCCCGGCGGTCGTCGGTGACGTGGCGAGCGAAGTCGCCAATAAACAGCTCGAACTCGATGCTGAACACATCCTGCCAGCCCGGCTGCAGCCAGCCCGGGTCGACGGCGGGAGCGGCCAGCCGCAGGTCGATATGGCCTAGCTCCTGACGGCGGCGAGCGAGGGCGGCGGGCAGAATCCTGGGCGTGCCAAACGGCACCACCACCCTATCGCCCTCCTTCACCGCTTTCATCGCCTCGTCCTCTGACACCAGCTTGCGTTGATACTCGTCGCGCCAGTCCATGTTCATGTCCTCCCGAGCAGGCCAAACTGCCACTGACAACAGTGGCTACTATTATATCCACAAAGGGCGCTCTGCCAAGGCCCTGCCCCGAGAGCAATTGTCATAAGATAGGCCCTCCTATCTAGACCCCCTGACGAGGCCATTGTAAAATAGCGGCGTCGAGGCAATCCTCGGGGAGAGGGATGACCATGTCGGACAGGCTGCAGCAGGAGATCGAAGAGATCCTCGGCAAGTATAAGAAATTCCCCCTGAGAGAGCCCCTCTGGCGACGCATCCGCCGCAGGTTGTCCCGTTGGCTCAGCAGCGTGAGCCAGTGGTCCGCCTCCCACCTGCCGCGCATCACCGTAGGGCGGGTGATGCTGGTGGGCGTGGCCATGATCATAGTGGCCTGGTTCGGCGTCGGTGGCAAATCGACCACCCAGATGGTGCTGGTCGCCGGCCTGATCCTCTTTGTAGCGGCGTTCATCTTCTCGCTACGCCGCCGTCCCCCTCACGTGGAGAAGCGTTGGCGAGGCCAGCCGGTGAAGATCGACGAGCCGGGTGTGGGCGAGCGTCTGCGCTCGTGGTGGGGTCGCTGGCGCTCACGGAGGCGAACCCATCGCTAGCCATTCCCTCCCCAAACTCTTGACCCCTTCCAGGTCGGTTCGCCCTCTGTCCCGCTTCTCATTCCTCTGGGCCCTCATCCTTGGCTGCCTCGCCCTGGCGGCCTGCCAAGGCACGGAGCCATCCGCCGAGCCCTCGCCCACCACCACCACCCTCAGCCCCACAACCACCTCCTCCCCGTCCCCCCTGGTCAGCGGCCACCAGGCCTACCGCCATGTGCTGGCTCTGGCCGACGACATCGGCTCACGGCCGGCCGGCAGCGAGGCCGAGCGGCAGGCGGCCCAGTACATCTCCCACCAACTCACCACCTACGGCTATCAGACACAGGTGCAGGAATTCACGTTTGAATTTTATGTCGAGAAGGCCACCCTAGAGGTAGAGGCGCCTGCGCCTCTCTCACTGAACCCCCGCGCCCTTCGCCTGAGCGCCGGCGGAGAGGTGACGGCGGAGCTGGTGCTGGCAGGCCTGGGGAGACCCCAGGATTTCCCGCCCGAGGGGTTGAAGGGCCGTATCGCCCTCATCGAAAGAGGAGACCTGTCCTTTTCCGACAAGGTGACCAACGCCACTGCCGCCGGCGCAGCGGCGGTGGTCATCTACAACAACGTTGAGGGCCTCTTCCGGGGCGAGCTCAAAGAGGAGAGCCCCATACCAGCGCTTTCCCTATCGCAAGCCGAAGGCCGCCAGCTACAGGCCCTGCTGGAGGAGGGCCCGCTGACAGTGCACCTGTTCGTACAGTCGGCCCAGGAGACCAAGACTTCCCAGAACGTCATTGGCCGCTCGCCCCAGGACGATTGCCAGGTCGTTGTGGGTGCCCACTACGACTCGGTGGCGGCAGGGCCGGGAGCCAACGACAATGCCTCAGGCAGCGCCACCCTCTTGGAGATAGCCCGCGTGCTCGACCTGAGGGGCCAGGCGGAAGGGGTGTGCTTTGTGGCCTTTGGCGCCGAGGAGCTAGAGCTGTTCGGCAGCCGCCACTTCGTCGCCACCCTCGCCTCCCAAGGTCAGCCCAACCCACGGGCGATGGTCAATCTGGACATGGTAGGGGTGGGCGGCGAGTGGCAACTCATGGGCTCGCCCAGCCTGGTAGAGAAGATCGACCAAGCGGCGGCAGCGTTGGGGCTAGACCCAGTGCCGACCGAACCTCGCCTCAACAGCGACCACCTCAGCTTTATGGAGGCGGGCATCCCAGCCATCCTCATCCATCGCTTCGAAGATCCCCGCCGTCACACGGAATCCGACCGAGCCGAGTTCGTTGAGCCACAACTCTTGAAGGAGGCAGCAAAGCTGACCCTGCTAGTGTTGGCCGAGCTGGCAAGCCCCTAAAGCATGCCGCAAAGTATCTCTCAAAACGAGTTAGGTGAACTCCTTGCCGCTGGCCAACCGTTATTGTAATATGCCTCTGAAATGCCTGGTCAGGCAGTGCCAGCGGGGGAAAGGATGATGGTTCTTATCAAGCTTCTGTTGCCAGGGCTCTGGGTGGCTGTCATGGTTCTGGCGCTAGCCTGTGGCGAGGAGGAGACGGGAGGTGCTGGCGGCACCCAGGGTCTCACCGATCCTCGCACCGTTGCCACGTCCACGCCCTGGGCAACGCCTCCACCTGTAGTCTACGTCGAGGAGGGCCCAGGCCCTGTAGGACCAGGGGGCGAAACATACACCGTTCAGGCGGGTGACACCCCCTACGACATCGCCCAGCGCTTCGGGGTGAGCGTGGAAGAGCTGATGGAGGCCAACGGCATCACCGATCCGGCCAGCCTGTCTGTAGGGCAAAAACTGGTCATCCCCGGCCAGGGGCCCGGTCGGGTACCGGAGGGCGCCCCAAGCCCAGAGGGCGAGGCTGCCACTGCCACGCCCACTGCCGCCGAGGGGGTCTACATCGTTCAGGAAGGCGACTATCCGGCCTCTATCGCCGAGCAGTTTGGCATCTCGCCTGAAGAGCTGATGGAGGCCAACGGTATTACCGACCCTACCAGCCTTACAGTGGGACAAGAGCTCATAATACCGACAGCCACGCCTTCGCCCTGAGGTTGATCAAAGTACATAGACAATACTAAGCCAAACCCCCTTGCGCTATAGAAAGCGGCATGCTAGCATCAAAAATCGTCTAAAGATTGCACATTTCTCTTGAGAACCGATGGCCACCGAAGACAAGCTCACCGAGCTAAGCAAGCTAAAGGGACAGGCCAGACTGGGCGGCGGCAAGGAGCGTATCAAAGCCCAGCACGCTCGCGGCAAGCTCACAGCGCGAGAGCGCCTCACCCTTCTCCTAGACGAAGACAGCTTCGAAGAGCTCGATGCCCTGGTCGTCCATCGGGGCACCGAATTTGGCATCGACAAGCAGCGCTTCTACGGCGATGCCGTAGTCACCGGCTACGGCAAGATCGATGGCCGCCTTGTTCTGGTCTTCGCCCAGGACTTCACCGTCGTCGGCGGCTCCCTGTCGGAGGCGGTGGCCGAGAAGATCGTCAAGGTCATGGACCTGGCCATGAAGATAGGCGTCCCCCTAATCGGCATTGACGACTCAGGGGGTGCTCGCATCCAGGAGGGGGTAGCCAGCCTGAAGGGCTACGGCGATATCTTCCTGCGCAACGTTCTGGCCTCGGGGGTCTTGCCCCAGATCTCGGTGATCATGGGGCCCTGCGCCGGCGGTGCCGTCTACTCCCCTGCTATCACCGACTTCGTCTTCATGGTAGAGGGCAGCAGCCAGATGTACATCACCGGCCCTGATGTCGTCCGCGCCGTCACCGGCGAAGAGGTGACCCACCAAGATCTGGGCGGGTCTGCGCCCCACGCGTGCGAGAGCGGCATCTGCCACTTTGCCATCGCTGGTGAGGACGCCTGCCTGAGCGAGGTGCGGCGGCTGCTCTCCTTCCTCCCCTCCAACAATATGGAGGACCCACCACGCCTGGAGCCCGAAGACGACCCCAGACGGACGGCTGACGACATGTTGGCTGTTGTGCCCGCTGACCCCTCCCAATCCTACGACATGCACGATGTCATCTACCGCATCATCGATAATGGCGAGTTCATGGAGGTGCACTCCTCCTGGGCGCAGAGCATCATTGTGGGCTTTGCCCGCATGAACGGGTGGCCAGTGGGCATCGTGGCCAACAATCCCCAGGCGCTAGCGGGCGTGCTGGACATCCAGTCCTCCCGCAAGGGGGCCCGCTTTGTCCGCTTCTGCGATGCCTTTAACATCCCCATCGTCACCCTGACCGACGTCCCCGGCTACCTGCCCGGCACCGGACAAGAGCACGGAGGCATCATCACTCACGGCGCCAAGCTTATCTACGCCTATGCCGAGGCCACCGTTCCCAAGGTCACCGTCATTGTGCGCAAGGCCTACGGCGGCGCTTACGTCGTTATGGGCAGCAAGCACCTGCGCGGCGATATCAACTACGCCTGGCCCTCTGCCGAGATCGCCGTGATGGGGCCCGATGGCGCGGTGAACATCATCTTCGGCCGGGAGATCGAGCGCGCCGAGAAGCCTGAGGAGAGCCGCCAACAGCTCGTCGAGGAGTATCGGGCCAAGTTTGCTAACCCTTATGTCACTGCTTCCCGCGGCTTCATCGATGATGTCATCGACCCGCGGCAAACGCGCTACCAGATCATTCGCGCCCTGGAGATGCTGCAGAATAAGACCGACACCAACCCATCTAAAAAGCACGGCAACATACCCTTGTAAACCCCGACCGCTCTCAGCAGCGCTCCGGGGTGAGCGGCCAGGGCCGCAGCTCTTGGGGGAGGATAAGTCAGAAGGGGACGGGGAGGCATCCCAGGATCGCTCATGGCCGCACATGCTGAACGCCAATCGACATGCTGCACCATCCGAACAGGGTGGCAGATTTTTTATGTAACAGCAGCTGCGTGGTGACAGCCTTGGAAGATAACAGAGGGATAATGGCAGCCATCATGGCCGCCGTCAGCGCTTATCTGCAAGAAGAAGAAAGGGCTCGTTTGGCCATGCTTTCACAGCCCAGACCCGTGGCGCCAATCAGCCTGTGGCGGGTTTTTGGCCGTCGGCAAGTAATGAGACCGCGAGCCTTGTGGCGGCGAAGAATGGTCTAGAGAAGGGCAGGGAGGAAGGTGGAAACATGATTCCGGCAAGCAAATTGACCGCTGAAAAGATGAAGACGAGACCGAAGGCAAAAAACCCGGTCAAGATCTGTGATATCACCCTTCGCGATGGACAGCAGTCCCTCCTGGCTACGCGGATGCGCACCGAGGATATGGAATTCCTGGCCGATGAGCTGAACAAGTGCGGCTTCTACGCCATGGAGGTCTGGGGGGGAGCCACCTTCGATGTCCCCCATCGCTTCCTGGGCGAAGACCCCTGGGAGAGGCCGCGAATCCTCAAGAAGCTCATGCCCAATACCAAGCTCATGATGCTGCTGCGGGGGCAGAACCTGGTTGGCTATCGTAACTACCCTGACGATGTAGTCAGAGCCTTCGTCCATGAGGCGGCTAAGGCGGGGATCGACATCTTCAGGGTATTCGATGCGGTCAACGATGAGCGCAATCACGAGATGGCCTATAAGGCTATCAAAGAGACCGGCAAGCACATTCAGGGAGCGATATGTTATTCACTTACCCAGCCTCGTCTGGGCGGACCCCTCTACAACATCGACTACTTTGTCAACAAGGCGCTCATCCTTCAGGAGATGGGGGCTGATTCCATCTGCATTAAGGACCAGGCCGGGCTGATATCGCCGTACGACGCCTATGACTTGGTGAAGGCGCTCAAGGAGCGTCTGCAAGTACCCGTTCAGCTCCACACTCACTACACCAGCGGGCAGGCTGCCATGGCTCACCTGAAAGCCATCGAGGCCGGCGTCGATGTCGTCGACACCGCCCTGGCTCCCTTTGGCCACCGTACTTCGCACCCGGCGATCGAGCCCCTCGTGGTAACACTCTACGGAACAGAGAGGGATACCGGGCTCGACGTTGATCAACTGATCAAGTGCGATCGAATGCTCGAGCAGATCGCCCCCAAGTACAGGGACTTCCTCGACACCTCGAGGATGGCGACTATCGATCCTGAGGTGCTGTCCCACCAGATCCCTGGCGGCATGACCTCCAACTTCATAGCCCAGTTGAAGGCGGCCGATGCCCTTGATAGATTGCACGAATGCCATCAGGAGACGATCAGGGTGCGCGAGGACCTCGGTTGTCCGCCATTGGTTACCCCTACCAGCCAGATCGTGGGCGTGCAGGCAGTGCAGAACGTCCTCGTCGGGCGCTACAAGATGATCACCAAAGAGGTGAAGGACTACTGCTGGGGCCTTTACGGCAAGTCACCCCTCCCAATTGACCCCGAGGTGCGAAGGACGGCCCTCAAAGGCTACGAGCGAGGCGAGGAGCCGATCACCGTTCGCGCCGCCGACATGCTTGAGCCGGAGCTGGAGGAGGCTAAGGAAGCCACCAAGGACGTTTATAAGAATCTTCCTGATACCCTTATATGTGCCCTCTATCCCACTACCGGGATGAGGTTCCTGAGACTGAAGTATGGCCTGGACAAGGAAATCCCCGATGACTGGAAGCCGCCCAGGGCGCCAAAGACCCTGGAGGAAGTGCAGAGAGAAGACGAACTCATCGAGCTGGCCAAAGCGGGCAAACTGGTGGAGAAGGGGGAAGTGGCAGCGCCTGCGAAAGGCCCTGGTGTCCGCACTTTTAACGTGTTTGTGGGCGACAAATACTATCAGATAGATGTAGAAGCGATTGGAGGCTCGTCGGCGATGTCGGTGGCTTCCCCGACCGCCAGGCCCACTGCGGCAACGCCAGGACCAGCAGCACCACCTACGCCGGCGAAGAAGAAGGAAGCCCCAGAGATCGCTCCCGGAGAGGCAGCGATTGTAGCGACCATGCCGGGAATGATCATCCGTTATGCGGTCAGCGTGGGCGATCGGGTCAAGGCTGGCGATGTGGTTGTTGTCTTCGAAGCGATGAAGATGCAGAACAATATTCCCAGCCCCATCGATGGAACAGTCAAGGCGATAAACTTTGGCCCCGGGGATTCGGTGGCCAAAGACGCGATCATGGCGATAATTAGTCCCAAAGCAGCGCGCTAAAAAGGTTCCGTGCCAGCATCAATTACGGATGCTTCTCGCGGAGCAATCAAGCGGAAAGGACTGATGAGCTCAGAGCTCTAGCCGGGGATGGTGATCAAGGAGGTAGTGCTCTGAATCCCTGGGATCTTGCGAATATTCTCTCCCAGCACGGGGGGTATGTCGATCAGGTTCTCCACCTGGACTTCGACGACGATATCGTAGGGCCCCATCACTTCGTGAGTTTCTACCACCCCTGGGATGCCGCGCAGAATGTCGATCACCCCTTTGGTCCTGCCGGGATCGGTCACCACCAAGACATAGGCCTTTATCATCATGGATGCAACTCATAGCTGGGATGATCAGACTTATGACCCATTATACTATAGTATCATCAACGGTTTCGCGGCCAATGTTTACATGCTGAGGCGATTCGTCCATTGTCAGGCGCAGGCTGCCAAGGAGGCTGGGAACCTTGGGTAAGAGTCTGACCTACAAGATTCTGGAAGAGCACCTAGTCTCCGGGAAGTTAGAGCCCGGAAACGAAATAGGTATCCGAATTGATCAGACCCTTACCCAAGACGCTACCGGCACCATGGCTTACCTTCAGTTCGAGGCCATGGGCATTCCCCGCGTCCGCACCAAGCTCTCGCTGAGCTACGTCGACCACAACATGCTCCAGACCGGCTTCGAGAACGCCGATGACCACCGCTTCCTCCAGAGCATCGCCGCCAAGTACGGCATCTACTTCTCCCGCCCCGGTAACGGCATCTGCCACCAGGCGCATCTGGAGCGCTTCGGCGTGCCGGGCCAAACGCTCGTGGGCTGCGATAGCCACACGCCGACCGGCGGCGGCCTGGGCATGGTGGCCATCGGAGCCGGTGGCCTGGATGTGGCGGTGGCCATGGGCGGCCAGCCCTTCTACGTGAACGCCCCCAGGGTAGTGCTGGTGCGCCTTACTGGTAGCCTGCCGCCCTGGGTCTCAGGCAAGGACGTTATCCTAGAGGTGCTGCGCCGCCAGACGGTGAAGGGCGGCCTGGGCAGGGTCTTCGAGTACGGCGGGCCAGGCGTGGAGACCCTCTCCGTGCCCGAGCGCGCCACCATCACCAACATGGGGGCCGAGCTGGGAGCGACCACCTCCGTCTTCCCCAGCGACGAGCGCACTCGCCAGTACCTGCGCGCCCAGAAGCGAGAGGAGGTATGGCGCCCCCTGGCCGCCGACCCCGATGCCGAGTACGACGAAGTGATGGAGATCGACCTCAGCACTCTGGAACCGCTTATCGCCTGCCCATCCAGTCCTGATGCGGTCGTTCCCGTACGGGAGGTGGCCGGCACGGAAGTGACACAGGTCTGTGTGGGTAGCTGCACCAACTCTTCCTATCAAGACCTGATGGTGGTGGCCAGCGTCCTCAGGGGCCAGACCGTGCACCCCCGGGTGAGCATGACGGTAAGTCCCGGCTCGCGCCAGGTGTTCACCATGATCGCTCGCTCCGGCGCTTTGGCCAACCTCATCGAGGCAGGGGTCCGCATCCTGGAATCGGCCTGCGGCCCCTGCATCGGCATGGGCCAGGCGCCCCCCACCGGCGGGGCATCCCTGCGCAGCTTCAATCGCAATTTCCCCGGCCGCAGCGGCACCCCCGACGACCGCGTCTATTTGGCCAGCCCTGAGGTAGCGGCCGCCACTGCCCTGCGCGGGGTCATCAGCGACCCCCGCGAGCTGGGTGAACCACCTCGGATCGAGCTGCCGCGGGAGTTCTTCATCGACGATTCCATGATCATCCCGCCCGCCGACAAGCCGGAGGAGGTGGAGATCGTTCGCGGGCCCAACATCGCCCCCCTGCCGCTAGCGGAGCCGATGCCGGAGGTCATCCGGGGCGAACTCCTCCTCAAGGTGGGCGACAACATCAGCACCGACACTATTCTGCCAGCGGGAGCCAAGATCTTGCCCCTTCGCTCCAACATCCCTGCCATCTCCCAGTACGTCTTCAACTACGTCGACTCCACCGTCCCCCAGCGGGCCAAGGAGGCAGGCGCCAGCATGATCGTGGGCGGAGCCAACTACGGCCAGGGCTCCAGCCGCGAACACGCCGCCCTCGCCCCCATGTATCTGGGGGTGAAAGCGGTGTTGGCCAAGACGTTCGCCCGCATGCACCACACCAACCTGATCAACTTTGGCATCCTGCCCCTGCGCTTCGTCGACGAGGCAGACTACGAGCGCCTGAACCCCGGCGACGTGCTGCAGATCGCCAACGTGCGACAAGCAATAAGAGATGGAAACCAGATCACCGTACGCAACATCAGCCAAGGATACGAATTTGGCGCTCGCCACGATCTAACGCCGCGCCAAGTGGAGATCGCGCTGGCTGGCGGGCTGCTGAACCAGGTCCGCAGCTCCCAAAGCTAGGCCGGAAGAAAGGAGAGGTAAGCCGCTATGCGCAAGAAGGTAACCATCGTCGGGGCCGGGGCCACCGGCGGATCGATGGTCCAGATCCTTCAGGAGAAGGGCTATTGCGATATCGTCCTCGTGGATATCATCGAGGGCTTGCCCCAAGGCAAGGCCCTGGATCTGGCCCACGCAGGACCGCTGGTGGGCTCCGACGCCCGCATCATCGGCCCCAACGCCTGGAAGGACACGGCTGGCTCGGACGTGGTGGTGATCACCTCCGGCGTGCCCAGAAGGCCAGGCATGAGCCGCGAGGACCTGGTGAACACCAACGCCGGCATCGTGCGAGACGTAGCCCAGGCGGCTATTAAGCACTCCCCCGATGCCATCATCGTCCAGTTCGCCAACCCCATGGATGCCATGTGTCACATCGCCAAGCAGGCCACGAAGCTGCCCCGTAACCGCCTTGTCGGCCAGGGGGGCATGCTGGACAGCACCCGCTACCGCACCTTCCTGGCCTGGGAGCTGGGAGCGTCGGTCAAGGACGTCGATGCCTACGTTCTGGGCGGCCACACCGACGCCACCATGGTCCCCATCGTCAGCCACGCCTTTGTCGGGGGCGCGCCTCTGCGCCAGCTTCTGCCCAAGGAGCGCATCGACGCCACCGTTGAGCGGACACGCAAGGCGGGGACGGAGATCGTGGGCCTTCTGGGCACCAGCGCCTGGTACTCCCCGGCCTGGGGCACAATAGAAATGGTGGAATCCATCCTGCTGGACCGCAAGCGCATCCTACCCTGTAGCGTCTACCTGGAGGGCGAATACGGCATCAGCGGCTCCTTCGTGGGAGTGCTGGCCCAGCTAGGCGCCGGCGGAGTGGAGAAGGTCATTGAGGTCGAGCTCGAGCCGGACGAACTCGCGGGCCTGAAGAAGGCCGCCGACGCCGTACTTGAGTTGGTCGGCCTGGTGAAGGCCTAGCTGGCAGAGGGGCCGGCCAGAATCGAGGTGACATGCGCGACATCCACTGCCAGACCATCAAGGAGACAGTGGCACGCCTCTGCCAGGAGGCAACCTCCCTCCTGCCCGAGGATGTTCTTCAGGCGCTCAAGAAGGCGCGGGACAAGGAGGAACCGCCCCTCGGCCAGAAGATCCTGGCCCAGATCCTGGAAAACGCCGAACTGGCCCGGAAGGAAATGCTCCCCCTCTGCCAGGATACCGGCACGACGGTGGTCTTCCTAGAGGTCGGCCAGGACGCGCACATCGTGGGCGGCGACCTGAACGAGTGCATCAAGCAGGGCGTGAGCGAGGGCTACGACAAGGGCTACCTGCGAAAGTCTATCGTGGAGAGGCCTTTCTCAGCCCGCATCAACACCAAGGACAACACCCCGCCTGTCGTCCACACCGAGATCGTGCCCGGCGATAAGCTGAAGATTCAGGTGATGCCCAAAGGCGGCGGCTGTGAGAACATGAGCCGCCTCGCTATACTGCTGCCCGCCGAGGGCAAGAAGGGCGTTACCGATTTCGTGCTGCGAGCGGTGGAGGAGGCGGGCGGCAACCCCTGCCCGCCGGTCATCGTTGGCGTGGGGGTCGGTGGCACCGCTGAAATGGCCATGTCCCTGGCCAAGAAGGCCCTCACCCGCAAGGTGGGCCAGCCCAACGCCGACGCCGAGACAGCGGAGCTGGAGGGGGAGCTTCTGGAGAAGGTGAACGCCCTGGGCCTGGGGCCCCAGGCGGTGGGCGGACGCACCACTGCCCTGGGGGTGCACGTGGAGACCTACCCTACCCACATCACGTCTCTGCCGGTGGCGGTGAACATTCAGTGCCACAGCGCCCGCCTGAAGGAAGCGGTGCTGTAGACGGGGAGACCGAACATGGACATCAAGCTTCCCCTGACCGACGAGACTGTGGAGAAGCTCCGCGCTGGCGATGACGTGCGCCTGACGGGGGTGATCTACACCGCCCGCGACGCTGCCCATCGGCGGATGGTCGAGGCCCTGGAGAAGGGCGAGTCTCTGCCCTTCGACATCCGCGGCCAAGTGATCTACTACGTGGGGCCGACACCCGCCAAGCCGGGCCAGGTCATCGGCTCGGCCGGCCCGACCACCTCCATGCGGCTTGACCGCTACACGCCTCCCCTGCTGGCCGCCGGCCTAAAGGGGATCATCGGCAAGGGCGGCCGCGGGCTGGCGGTGCGAGACGCCCTCAAGCAGTACAGGGCGGTGTATTTCATCGCCGTAGGCGGCGCGGGCGCCCTGCTGGCCCGCCACATCAAGAAGGTAGACGTAGTGGCCTACGAGGACCTGGGCACTGAGGCCGTGCGCCGCCTGGAGGTAGAGGACTTTCCGGTCATCGTCTGCAACGACATCTACGGCGGCGATCTGCTGGAGGAGGGGAAGGCCCGCTACAAGCTAGCCGTGGTCTAGGCCTCTCGCCAGCAAGAAGCCGTCACCACCGCCGTCGGCGGCCCATGATCTGATCTGCGTAGACCAGCGGAAGGAGCAACAAGGCGGCCCAGGCGTATGCGCCTACCACGTCGCTGGCCCAGTGCACCCCCACATAGACCTGGGCCGGGCCGGCGATGACCAGCATGAAAGCGCACCACCCCAGAAGCGCCACCTTTAGGACGCTGGGCAGAGCCGTTCGCGGCGATAGGTACAGCAGGAAGCCGTAGAGCAGGGCCGGACTCATCACGTGCCCTGAGGGAAAGGAGGGGCTAGAAAAGCCCGCCCGCAGGTCGACAAGGTCCTCGGTGGGGCGCGGCCTATCGACCAGTTCCTTCAGACCGTGTTGGAGAAACGGCAGCACCACCAGCCCCAGGGCCAATAGCAGAGCCTGGCGCCGTCTGCCCATCAGCCAGAGGACGACCGCAACCGCCCCTCCCGTGCCCAGCACCACCTCGGTGCTTCCAACCGCCCGCACCAATCGCGACACGCCCATGCCAGGGAACAGGGACCCCTGTACCCACTCAGTGATATCGAGGTCGCCCGGCAGCCGCGAGTGCAGGCCGGCCAGCACGCTCAGGACGATCGCGCCAGCCAGCAGGACCAGCCAGATGCCGCTCCACAGGGCTACCCCACCCCAGGATCTCCACGAACCAATCAGGGCGTTCATACGGAGAGTCCGTCACTTCGAGCCGACGACAGCGGAATCAGCCGCGTTGCGTCGGCCATCGGCCCTATTGTATCGCGAAGGCCCTAGGGGGCTATCTATCGGCTAGGGCAAGAGTGAGATCATAGCCCCAGCTTGTCGAGGACGCTCTTGACTGAGACGGCGTGGCGGTCGAAGCCCAGGTCCCGGGGGTCGATCCCCAGAGCGAGGCCGATGAGCTGGGTCAGGTGAAGGACGGGCATGTTGATCCTGGTATCGCGCTGCTCGCCGGCCTGGGGCTGGACGCCGTCGAGGTTCATGTGACAGAGGGGACAGGGGGTGACCATGCAGTCGGCGCCCTTCTCCTTGGCCTCCAGGGTATGGGTGCCCACCATGGCCGCCGAGTTCTCGTCGTTCACACCCACCAGAGGGTAGCCACAGCAGCGGGTCTTGCCGCGGAACTCCACCGCCTGCGCTCCCAGGGCCTCGATGAGGGACTCCAGGCACGTCCTGCGTTCCGGGTGCTCGTCGAAGCCCAGAGCGGCCGAAGGACGAAGCAGGTAGCAACCGTAGAACGGGGCCACCCGAAGGCCTGTCAGAGACCTGACCACCGCATTCCTCAGCTCGTCGAGGCCGTAGTCCTCTACCAGAACCCAGAGGAGGTGCTTCACCTCCACATTGCCGCTGTACTTCATTCCCTGCTCCGCTAGGGTCTGGTTTATCTGGGCCAGGTAATCGGGCTTCTCCTTCAACCTCTTCTGGGCCTGGCTGAAGACCCCCTGGCAGGTGCTACAGATGGTCATGAGGGGGAGCTCCATGTCCTCCACCATAGCGAAGGTGCTGGCGTTGAGGGGGGCGGCGTAGACAAGGTCCCGCGCTTGAAGGATGCCCGAGCCGGTGCAGGGAGCGAGGCTCAGGTCCTCCAGCTCGATGCCTAGCTTGTCACAGACTGCCGCCGCGGTGATACGCAGTTCAGGAGTCCCCTGTCGAGGGACGCTGCAGCCAGGCCAAAAGGCGAACTTCATCCTCTAAACCTCCCTAGACCCTAAAGCCAGCTCGTCTCGCGCACTGTCTTCTCGAACTCAAGGGTATGGCGAGCGCCGAGGTACTCGTCATGGCCCTGCTCGATGGCTTTCCGACGCAGGGCAAGGATCTGCTCCATAGGAGCGACGCCCTTAGGACAGACCTCCACACAGAAGTTGCAGCGGGTGCAATCCCACATGCCCTCCAGACGGCTGAGAGCCAGCAGGCGGTCGGCATCAGCAGCGTCCCGTGGGTCGCCCACGAATCGATAGCCCTTGGCCAGGGCTGCCGGCCCCAGGAACGTCTGCTCGGACGGCTTGCCCAGGCCCAGCTCCGTCTCCAGCACAGCGCAGTCGGAGACGCAGGCGCCGCACATGATGCAGGCCGCGATGTCCGCCAGGGAGCGCATTGCTTCATGGGACACCAGGTACTCTCGCTCCGGAGGAGGCCCCTCGGGCTGGAGCCAGGGCTCCACCGCTCGCACCTTCTGCCAGAAGGAGTCCATGTCCGCTACCAGGTCCTTGATGACGCCCATGTTGCCCACAGGCTCCACCACGATCTCTTCGCCGTCGGCTGCCAGCGCTATCACCTTGGTCTTGCAAGCTAGCCGCGCTTGCCCGTTGATACGCATGGCGCAGGACCCGCAGATGGCGCTGAGGCAGGAGCAGCGCAAAGCCAAGCTATCGTCCAACTCCTCGCGGATCTGGAGGAGCACCTCAAGAACGGTGGCGTAGTCGGGAACCTCCAGGACGTACGACTGATAGCGGACGCCGTCCCCCGATTCGGGATCGAAGCGGCGGACTCTCAGCCTGGCTTCCATTAGTAGACCCTCCTCTCTGGCTGCCAGCGGCTGATAGTGACCGGAAGGTAGTCCAGGCTGGGCCCCTCCAGGGTGTATCGGACGAGAGTGTGTTTCAGCCAGTTCTCGTCGTCTCGCTCAGGGTAATCGCGGCGAAACTGAGCGCCGCGGCTCTCTTTGCGATGGAGGGCGGCCAGGGTGATAGCCTCCGCCAGGTCGAGCATATTGCCTAACTCCAGGTGGAACAGGAGACTGGTGTTGAATGTCCGTCCCTTGTCCTGCACCCCTACCCGCCGGTAGCGATCCTTGAGCTCCACCAGCTTGGCCGCCGCCGTTTCCAGATCCCCCTCGGTGCGAAACATGCCCACGTACTGGTTCATCGTCTGGCCCATCTCCATCCGGATGTGAGCGACCGATTCGCCGCTGTCGGGGCGCTCGAGGATCGCCTTGATCCCGTCCCGCTCCTGGCTGACCAGCGTTTCTGAGACGTTGACGAGAGCGACACCGCCAGCGTACTCGGCAGCAGCGGCACCGGCACGACGGCCAAAGACGATCGTCTCCAGAAGCGAGTTGCCGCCCAAGCGGTTCGCCCCATGAACATTAACGCAGGCACATTCGCCGGCGGCGTACAGGCCGGGCAGGAGGCTGGCGCCGTGGACATCCGTCTTGATCCCGCCCATGAAGTAGTGCATGCCTGGCCGAATAGGTATGGGCTCCTTGATGGCGTCCACACCGGCGATGTCCAGGGCCAGCTCGTGAATCTGGGGCAGGCGCTCCAAGATCTTCTGGCGGCCCAGGTGACGCAGGTCCAGGAGGATGAAGCCGTTGACACCCCGTCCCTCGTCGATCTCCGTCTGCTCAGCCCGCGAGACAACATCACGCGAGGCCAGTTCCATCATCTTGGGGGCGTACTTCTCCATGAACCGCTCACCCTTGGAGTTCAGAAGATAGCCCCCCTCGCCCCGTGCCCCCTCCGTGACGAGGATCCCGTTGCGCAAGGCGGTAGGATGGTACTGAACGAACTCCGTATCCATAAGGGCAGCGCCCGCGCGATAAGCCAGAGCCTGGCCGTCGCCTGTACTGATCAGGCTATTGGTCGAGGGCTCGTAGACGCGGCCCAGGCCGCCGGTGGCCATGATCACCACCTTGGCGCTGAAGGCCTGTAACTGGCCGCTGCGAATCTCCATGGCTACCGCGCCGCGGCAGACGCCATCTTCGACAATGAGAGAGGTAGCGAACCACTCCTCATAGACGCGCACCCCGGCCTGCAGTATCTGTTCGTGCAGCACGTGCAGGAGGACCTGACCGGTGATGTCGGCCACGTAGCAGGTGCGGGGAAAAGCGGCACCGCCGAAGGGCCGCTGAGCGATGCGACCGTCCTCCTGCCGACCGAAGACGGTGCCCATGTGCTCCAGCTCGATGATGTCCCCCGGCGCCTCTTTGCAGAAGATCTCGATAGCGTCCTGGTCCCCCAGGTAGTCGCTCCCCTTCACGGTGTCGAAGGCGTGCTTCTCCCAGGAATCGTCCTCAGCCAGGGCGGCATTGATCCCCCCCTGAGCCTGCGTAGAATGGCTCCTGACGGGATGAACCTTGGACAGGACAGCCACGTCCACCCCTTTGCGGCGCGCCTCCAGGGCCGCCCGCATTCCGGCTAGACCAGCGCCGATTACCAACACGTCATGCGATAGCACCGTAGTCACCTCCAAACGGTTTCCGAGTGTAGCACCGCCAGGCTCTTGGTTCAACCGCAGGACTAGAACTTTTGATGCCTGCCTGTCGCCCACAGACCGAGAATGGTCTTGGCGTCGCTGATCTCCCCCCCCTCGATGAGCCTCAGGGCCTCGGACAGGGGCAGGCGCACCACCTCGATGCTCTCGTCCGCATCGGCTGCCAGGGCACCGGGCTCCAGCGCCGTCGCCAGGTACAGGTGCATGTACTCATCGCAGTAGCCCGGGGAGGCGAAAAAACTGCACAGGCGCTCCAGGCGGCCGGCCCGCTGGCCTGTCTCCTCCTGGAGTTCCCGCTGAGCGGCCTCCTCCACGCTCTCGCCAGGGTCGATGCCGCCAGCAGGAATCTCCAAGAGCGATTGCTGGACGGGCAGGCGGTACTGGCGCACCAGAAGGACGTTTCCCCGGCCGTCCAGGGCAACGATGGCTACGACGGGAGCGTGTTCCACAACCTCGCGGACGGCCGAGCGGCCATCGGGGAGCTTTACCCGATCCACCCGCAGGCTTACCACCCGCCCCTCGTATAGCCGACGGCTTTCCACCACCTGCTCCTGATCCGAGGGGTTGCGGGACGCCTGCACCAGATTTTGCCTCTACGAGGGGGGATGAGCCTTGAACTCGATGATGACCGCTACCTCGTCGCAGTGGGGGAACTTGGGGCAGCGGAAGCACTCGCCCCAAACCTTGCGGGGCAGAGCCATCACGTCGGCCTGGTGGAAACCCAGCCTCTCGAAGAAGGTGGGCTGTCGGGTCAAGGCAAAGACGGTGGGGATACCCAGAGCACGCGCCTCCTCGAGGCAGGCATCCACCAACTTGGCGCCGACACCTTTATCCTGCCAGTCGTCAACCACGGCAACGGAGCGAATTTCTGCCAGGTCCTCCCACATGATGTGAAGGGCAGCGCAGGCTACCAGCCGCTCGTTGTCACGCACTACCAGGAAGTCGCGCAGCTGCTCATAGATCTCGGCCAGGGGGCGAGGGAGCACCTCCCCCAGAGAGGCAAAACTGTTCACCAGACCCTGGATCACGGGGGCATCGGCCATGGTGGCCTTCTCGATGCTAAACTGCTCGCTCACTGCTGTCCCCCCACCCTCAGAAGTTCTCTTCGCCTGGCCGCAGCAAGGGCCCGGAGGCATTGCCCGCGTTGAGCCAGCCTAGTCGCTGGCTGAGAGCGGCATAATAGTCGAGGGGCGAACCCAGGCGCGAGAAGCGGGCGAGATGAGGGCTATGGAACACACGCACCCCCTCGCCCTTGGCCAACTCCTTGTTCACCTGCCCGTCCACGCTAAGGATGGCCTTCTCGTCGCTGGTTACCCGCAGCTCAATCACCACCGAAGAGGGCAGCACCAGTGCCCGAGCGATGGCCAGATGAGGAGCCACAGGCATCAGCACCAGCTCGTGGGCCTCGGGGTGAAGAACGGGGCCACCCGCCGATAGCAGGTAGGCGGTGCTAC
>DAOUDQ010000036.1:0-2284 GCA_034431045.1 Dehalococcoidia bacterium
CGCCAGGCCAGGCCGTCCGGCGTGTGGCGCATCAGCCCATCGAGGACGCAGCCCAGGAGCTGCGTCGTCCGCAGGCCCATGTTCTCATAGGCCTGGTTCACCAGAAGCTTCATCGACGCCAGCTGAGACACGGGGATGTTGGCCATGCGCTGGGCCAGGCCCTCCACCTCTTGCTCCAGGCGGTCAGCGGGCACCGCCTTGTAGATCAGGCCGATGTGCTCCGCCGTCTTGCCATCTATAGGGTCGCCTGTCAGCAGCTGGCGCTTGGCCCACTCCGGCCCCAGTCGATACACCCACATGGCAGTGAGCGGCGAGCCCCAGATGCGGGCCGGCGCATAGCCGATCTGGGCGTCCTCGGCGGCGATGATGATATCGCTGCACAGCACCATGTCCGTGCCGCCCCCTACGCACCAGCCGTGCACCTGGGCGATGGTCGGCTTGCGGCTGTACCAGAGGCTCATGAACTTGGCGGCGAAGCGCGTGGTGAACATGTAGTCCTCAGTAGGGTCCCACTCCCCCATCGCCGGCCCCGTGAACAGCCCGGGCGATAGGTCGAAGCCGGCGCAGAAGGCCCGTCCCGCACCCTTCAGGGTGATAACCCGCACCTCCGGGTCGGCGTTGGCCTCGGCCACCGCCCCCTCCAGCTCGTCCGGCAGCTCGGCGCTGATGGCGTTGAGGCGCTCCGGGCGGTTGAGCACTATCCTGGCGATCCTCCCCGCCTTCTCATACAACAGGGTTTGATAAGCCATGGTCAGGTACCTCCGCAGTGCATGTAGAAACGGCAGGGCCCTTCGTCTCAGGAGCCCTTGGCCAGAAGTGCAACGACCCTATCGAGGATGTGCTGGGCGACCTCGTACTTGGTCATGACCGGCAGGTGCTCTTCCCCACCAGCCCGGTCGAGGATGACCACGCGGTTGGTGTCGGCGTCAAAGGCAGACTCAGGGGCAGTGACGTCGTTGGCCACTATCAGATCGAGCCCCTTGCTCTCCAGCTTCCGACGGGCATTGGCCACCAGGTCCTCGCTCTCGGCGGCGAAGCCTACCCTGATGAAGCCCTTGCCGGCCTCGGCCAGGATATCGGGCGTGCGCGTCAGCTCCAGGCTCAGGGTCTTGGCACGCCGCTTCATCTTCTGCTCGGCGGTGGCTGTCGGCTGGTAGTCGGCCACGGCTGCCGCCATCACCAGCGCCTGGGCGCCGCCGCACTCCCGCACGACAGCATCGCGCATCTCGGCCGCTCGCTGCACCGGCACCAGCCTCACCCCGTAGGGAGTGGGCAAAGCGGTGGGGGCGCTCACCAGCACCACCTCGGCGCCGCGGTCGCGCGCCGCCTCGGCCATAGCGTAGCCCATCTTGCCAGAAGAGTAGTTCCCCACATAGCGCACGGGGTCGATGGGCTCGCGCGTGCCGCCAGCGGTCACCACTACCTTACGGCCAGCCAGATCGCCCTCTCGCGCGAGCACGTAGCTGATCGCCCCTAGAATCGTCTCGATATCCGCCAACCGGCCCAGGCCCATACGCCCCGAGGCCAGGCGGCCCATCTCCGGCCCCACGATGGTCATGCTCCTCCCTCGCAGGGTCTCCAGGTTAGCCTGGGTAGCGGCATTCTCGAACATCTGCGAGTCCATGGCCGGGCAGACCAGCACCGGCGCCCTGGTGGCCAGGACAGTGAGGCTCACCATGTCCTCGGCCAGGCCGTGAGCGAGGCGAGCGATGGTCGTGGCCGTGGCTGGCGCCACCACCACCACATCGGCCCGGCGGGCCAGTTCCACATGCTCGATCCGTGCCTCAAACATGTCGACGATAACGCTGCCCTCAGTTACCGACCGAAAGGTCAGCGGCGTAACGAATTCAGTGGCTGCCGGCGTCATCACCACATCCACGCTAGCGCCGGCCTGCACCAAGTTGCTGGCCAGCTCAGCCGCCTTGTAGGCAGCGATACTGCCAGTTACCCCTAAGACAACAACCTTGCCCTTCAGCATCTCAGCAATTCATCTCGTAGATGAAGCGCAGCCCCGTGAGCGTGAGATCGGTATCGACCACGTCGATCACAGGAGTTTCCGCGGCTATCGCTTCCGCCCAGCCACCGGTGGCCACCACCTTCGCTTCCTGCCCCAGCTCCTCCTTGAAGCGGCCAACGATGCCCTCGACCAGGCCCACGTAGCCAAAGATCACCCCAGACTGGACGGCAGCCACCGCATCGGCTACGCGGTCCGCCCCTACCTCGCGAGGGCTATCGTACAAGATGCGCAGGCCTGTGCGCACCCCGGCGCTCACCACCAGCGGCC
>DAOUDQ010000037.1:0-6763 GCA_034431045.1 Dehalococcoidia bacterium
GACTCGCCCCAGGAGGCGGTTCGCGGTGCCGATGTAGTCTATACTGATGTTTGGACGAGCATGGGCCAGGAAGAGGAGCAGGCGGGGCGGCGGCGGGCTTTCGGCGGCTATCAGGTGAATGCCGAGCTGCTGGCCCTGGCCTCGCCCGATGCCATCGTGATGCACGATCTGCCTGCCCATCGCGGTGAGGAGATAGCGGACGAGGTGATCGAGGGGCCTCAATCGGTGGTGTTTGACCAGGCGGAGAACAGGCTGCACGCCCAAAGAGCCGTGCTGGCTCTTATCCTGGGCGGAGAGGGGGCCTAAGGAACATGGGCGGCTTCATCAACAGGATCGAGGACGCTCTAGGGGAGTTCGGGCCGGCCAGTGTTGTCGACATTCTGATCATCGCTGGTATCATCTACCTCGTTCTTCTGCTCATGCGGGGAACCACCGCCGTCTATCTGGCGCGGGGCATTGTCATCCTCCTGGCATTGGCCTTCGTTCTGGTGAGGTTTTTCGAGCTGACGGTTCTGGATTGGCTTGTCCGCAACTCCTTCCCGGCCCTTTTGATCGCCATCCCCATCATCTTCCAGCCGGAGATCCGCCGCTTCCTGGAGCGGGTAGGGCGTACCGGCCGCTTGGGGCGGGCGCTGTTTCCCGCCTACGATAGCGTTCTCGATGCGGTGGTCGAGGCCTCAGACAATCTCTCTCAGCACCGTCACGGCGCTCTGATGGTGCTGGAGCGGGAGACGGGGCTGGAGGACTACGCCGATACAGGCGTGCGGGTCGATGCCACCCCCTCTGTGGAGCTGCTGGAAGGCCTCTTCTATCCCAACTCGCCCCTTCACGACGGGGCGGTGATCCTGCGGGGCGATCGGGTGGTGGCCGCCGGCTGTACTCTTCCCCTCTCGGACAGAGTGGACCGCGGCCACATGGGCACCCGTCATCGGGCGGCCTTGGGCATCAGCGAACGGACGGATGCTGTGTCCGTCATTGTTTCCGAGGAAAGGGGCGACATCTCGGTGGCGGCCAACGGACGGATGATCTCCCGGCTGGAAAAGCCACGCCTGCGGGCTATCCTCCGAAGCCTGTTCAGCGCCGCCTGGGAGCGGGACCGTGCCGCCTCCCGTGGCCTGGCGCGGTTGTGGCGATGAGCGGTAGAGCGATCTTCGGTCGTCTATTCTGACGACACTGCGGGGTGGCTGCATTGACGCGTCTGCTGCGGGAGTTCTTCAGGGTTGGCGGAGCCATAGTCGCCGCTGCTACCGGGTCGGTCAGGCGCAACCTTGGTCTTGCTGTCCTGTCGGTGGCGCTGGCATTCGGCGTCTGGATGTTCATCACCGACACTGAGCATCCTACGCGGACAGGGGTTTTCCCGGTGGACATCCCGGTGGAGCCCGTCAACATGCCCGAGGGGCTGACTCTTGGCGGCCCCCTGGGCGACGTAGCGCTGCGTATCGAGGCGGATGAAGACCTGTGGGACGAGCTCACAGCCAGCGACTTTAAGGCTACCGTGAACCTGCTGGGGGCGCAGATAGGTACTCAAGACGTAGAGGTAAAGGTTGAGCCGCTGGGTAAGCGCAACGGCCTGCGCATAATCGAGGTCATACCGACGTTGCCCTCGGCGGGAGCGCCGCCAGGCACCGTGCGCGTCGAGCTGAGGCCCCTGGTGAGCCAGGTCGTGCCTGTGTCGATAGACGCGGTGGGGGCGCCCCCCATGGGGTATGAGCCCTCCACACCCAATGTGGAGCCTGACCAGGTAGTGGTGTCCGGCCCCGAGGATCTGGTGAGCCGAGTAGCGGCAGCCGTGGCCACCGTCGACCTGTCGGGGGCGGTGACTGATGTGCGGCAGACCTATTCCCTGGTGCCGCGCGACGACGGCGGCTTCATTGTGGCGGGGGTGACCCTCGATCCTAGCAGCGTCGACATTGAGATAACGGTGGAGCAAAAGCGCTTCAGCCGCCTGGTGGTGGTCAGTCCCTCCCTGCAGGGCAGCCCGGCCGCCGGCTACAACGTGACGGGGGTGGAGCTGGAACCGGCCAGTGTAACCCTGCTGGGCCCTCTGGAGCTGTTGAACGTCACCAGTTTTGTGCTGGCCGATGATATCGATATCACGGGCGCCACCAGCGACATAAGTCGCATCGTCAACATAGTTGGGGTGCCATCGGGGGTCAGCATAAGCGGATCGAGCGCGGTCTCCGTGCGGGTACGCATCGCTGCCGGTCAGGGCGAGGCCACCTTCGGGGTGGCACCCCAGTGGACGGGGCTGGCCAGCGACCTGCGGGTGGTGAGCGTCACCCCCCTGGTGGAGGTGACGCTCCAGGGCGACCTACCGACGCTGCGAAACGTCTCGCCCGATCAGGTGACGGCGAGCGTTGACCTATCGGGCTTGGGTGCCGGCAGCCATCGCTTGGAGCCGCAGGTGGAGGCGCCCGCCGGATTGCAGGTGGCCAACATATCGCCCACCTCGGTCGAGGTGGTGTTGGAGCCGGCGCCATGAGGGAGGCTAGTCCCCTGACCGAGGAGGCTACCGAGGGGAAGGGGCCGACAGCGGCCGAGAAGCCGGTGGTAGCTATCGTTGGACGCCCCAATGTCGGCAAATCAGCCCTATTTAACAGACTCATTGGCTCCCGCAAGGCTCTGGTGGAGGACATCCCCGGCACCACCCGCGACCGCCTCTACGCTGATGTCGAGTGGGGGGAGCAAGTGTTCACCCTGGTCGATACCGGTGGCCTGGACCCTAGCGGTGAGGAAGGCTACACGCCCCTGGTGAAGCGACAGGTGGAGGTGGCCCTGGCCGAGGCTGATGTTATCGTCCTGGTGGTGGACGTCCGCGATGGCCTGACCGCCGTTGACCTAGAGATCGCCGACCTTCTGCGGCGGGCGGGCAAGCCGCTGGTTCTGGCAGCCAACAAGGCTGACAATGAGGCTCGTCGGGAGGCGGCACTACAGTTCTATGAGCTGGCCCTAGGCGAGCCCATCCCTGTGAGCGCCTACCACGGCCTGGGCCTGTCCGAGCTGATGGATCAGCTAGTTCTGCTTCTTCCTGCCGGGGCAGTGGCGGCTGTCCCCGCTGGCCTGCGGCTGGCCATTGTCGGCCGACCGAATGTGGGCAAGTCCCTGCTTCTTAACGCTATCCTGGGCCAGGAGCGAGTCATCGTCAGCGAGGAGCCGGGAACCACCCGCGACGCCATAGACATAACCTTCCGCTATCAGGAGCAAGACCTGGTGCTCGTCGACACAGCCGGCATCCGCCGCCGTGGGCGCATTCAGAGTGGTGTGGAGAAGCACAGCGTTCTGCGGGCTCAGCAGGCCATCGATAGGGGCGATGTGGCCCTTCTGGTGACCGATGCCAGCGATGGGATCACCGCTCAGGATACCCACATCGCTGGCTACGTTGCCGAGGCGGTGAAGGGGCTGGTGGTAGCTATCAATAAGTGGGACCTTATGCCCGGCGACGGCGAGACGCGAGCAGCCTTCGTCAAAGCGGCTCGGGCCCGTCTGCGCTTCTTGCCGTGGGCTCCTTTGTGCTTCGTTTCGGCCAAGGAGGGCACTGGCATTGATGAGCTGCTCGATGCTGCCCTGGCGGCGGGGGCGGCCCGCGACCGGCGGGTGGCCACCGCTGAACTGAACACCGCCATGGGCAAGGCTGTGGCCGCCCATGGCCCACCCTCCGTGCGAGGACAGCGGCTAAAGTTGCTCTACGTGACCCAGGCCCAGACGCGGCCGCCCACCTTCGTGTTCTTCGTTAACGATCCTTCCCTCCTTCACTTTTCCTATCGACGCTACCTGGAGAACTCCATCCGCAAGGTTTTTGGCTTCCAGGGGACGGCCCTGAAACTGGTCTTCCGTAGCCGGGGCGAGGGCTAGGGGATGGTCTGGCAATACGTTGTTGTGGCTGTAGTGGCCTACTTGATGGGGGCCATCCCCACCGGCTGGCTGGTGGGAAAGCTCACTCGAGGCATCGATGTTCGCGACTACGGCAGTGGGGCGACGGGCGGCACGAATGTCCTGCGCACGCTGGGGATTGGGACGGCGCTGTTCGTTCTGGTGGTCGATGTTCTCAAGGCATATGTAACCGTCCTCAGTACCTGGTACATCTTCGAGCCCTATGAGGGGGCTAACACCGCTCACAACCTCCAGGCGGTAGCCGCGGTAGCCGCCATCATCGGCCACAACTGGCCGGTGTACATCGGCTTCAGAGGCGGACGGGGTGTGGCTGCGACCTACGGCTCGTTTGCTGCCATGCTCTTCTTCCCCCTGACCGTCCCCGGTCTGCTGGCGGCGGCGGTGGCCATCGCTCTGGCTTTTCGCTATATGTCTCTCATGTCGGTGACCACCGTTCCCATGGGGGGAGCTGCCTTCTTAGGGCTGGCACTGGCGGGCCTAGTTCCTTACGCCTTCGCCATATTTGGTGGCGTTGCGTCGGCGCTGGTGCTGTTCCAGCATCGGGGGAACATTCAGCGGCTGCTGGCTGGCACGGAGCCCAAGATGGGTCAGGGGGGACAAAGACGCCTTCAGAGGCCTCCACAAAGGCTGTGGCCATTTCATAAGATGTAAGCGGGGAGATGGCGACCTTTCGGGAGTATCTGGCCGAGCTGAAAGACGAAGGCCAGCCGCTAAGGGCGGCCAGGCTGGTGCACCTCTCTCATTTGGCCGACGAGCAGGAGAAGGCGTTCCTGGATGTCTGGCCTCAAATTCAGGGCGAGCGCCGTCGCCAGGTGGTGCGTCGGCTGTTGGAATTGGCCGAAGATAACGTAGAGCTCAACTTCGACGCCGTCTTTCTGGCCTGCCTTTCCGACGCCGACCCCCAGGTGAGGGCGGATGCCATTCGCGGCCTGTGGGAGTATGAGCATCGCGACCTCATCGAGCCGCTCATCGGCCTCCTCCAATCGGATGACAATACGGCGGTAAGAGCGGAAGCGGCCCTAGCTCTGGGCCGCTTCGCTCTTCAGTGGGAGTTCGGCTCCCTGCCCGACCGCTACTTTCGCCAGGTGGAGCAGGCCTTGCGCCGGGCCATCGGCGACGACAGCGGGGAACTGGAGGTGCGGGCCAGGGCCCTGGAGGCGATCGGCGCCTGCAGCCTGGCCTGGGTTCGGCGGGCTATCGGCAGGGCCTACAGGAGCAACATCCATCGCCTTAGGGTGAGCGGCATCCATGCCATGGGACGCAATTGCGACCCCTCATGGCTGCCTATCCTTTTCGAGGAGCTCAAGAGCGACGACCCCGAGATGCGCTATGAAGCGGCCCTGGCCTGTGGCTCGCTGGCTGAGGAGGCGGCGGTCCCCCGTCTGACCCCCCTTTTGGAAGACGAGGACGCCGAGGTAAGAGAGGTCACCATTGCTGCCCTGGGGGAGATCGGCGGCCGCGAGGCCAGGTCTGTCCTCCTGCGCTATCTAGATCACCCCTTACGCAGCACGCGGGAGGCGGTGCAGGAAGCCCTCTCCCTGGTGGATTTCGACGAGGACCCTTTCTCCTTTAGCATTCAACCCTAGATGGCCAAGGGTGCATCGTCCAAGAAGTTGCCGGTAGAGCGGGCCGTCTCGGCCGGGGGCGTGGTCTATCGGCGAGGGCGAGAGGGTATCGAGGTGGTGCTCTGCGGCCGCACGACTGAGAGCATATGGGGCCTCCCCAAGGGAATGCCCGACGCCAACGAGAGCCTGGAGGAAGCGGCTGTACGCGAGGTCAGCGAGGAGACGGGCCTGCGGGTGGCTATCGAGGCCAAGGTCGGCACCATCGAGTACTGGTTCGCGCGGGAGGGTGTGCGCTACCATAAGTTCGTCCATCACTATCTGATGGTCGCCACTGGCGGCAGCGTTGAGGACCACGACTGGGAGTACGATAGGGTGGACTGGTTCCCGCTGGAGGAGGCCTGCAAGACCCTGAGCTATGCCAACGAGGCGGAGGTTGTGCGCAAGGCGGCGGCCCTCATCGAGGGCCAGGAAGGGTGGTCGTGAACACACTCGCCGACGATGTGGCTGCCCGTGGCCGCAGGGTCATCCTTCGCCGTAAGCGCCTCTCTGACGTCAAGGACGACTACGCCTGGCGCAGCGACGAGGAGTTGGCTCGCTATGACGCTGCGCCGCGCCTACGCATCTCCTTCCCCGACTTCCTGACCTCCTTGCTGGCTCAGCTGCGCTATCCTGATCCCGCACGGCGCTCCTATGCCATCGAGGATGAGAGCGGTCGTCATATTGGCAACGCCATGTACTACAACCTGAGGGAAGCGGTGGGCGAGGCTGAGCTGGGCATCACCATCGGCGACCGCCGTTACTGGGGCCAGGGCTACGGCAGAGACGCTGTGCAGGCTCTAGTGAGGCTGGTGTTCAGGGAGAAGGGCCTGCGACGGATGTTCCTCCACACCCTCGACTGGAACGTGCGCGCTCAGCGTTGCTTCCAGAAGGCGGGGTTCGTGCCCCGCGGCCGGGTACGGCGCGACGGGCGCGACTTCTTGCTGATGGAGATACTGCAGCAGCTGGAGCAGGCGGCTGGCCAGTAAGAAAAACACGGGCGGATAACGAAGCAGGCTCATCATCCGCCCGTCTCTTCTTTGTATGTGCTGACCCTGCCCCTACTCCTTGGGCTTGGCCGGACGGCCGGGGAGGTCCAGATCCTCTGGCGGCGCTGCGGGATTGGCGATGTCGTATACCAGCTCCGTTGGTACGACTTGTGCCAGCTCCTCCAGAGTCCACTTACCGCTCTTGGTAATGCTGTGGACGGGCGTTTCGGTGGCGGCCAGTGATATCGTACCACCGCCCACGTGGAAGATCTGACCGTTGAT
>DAOUDQ010000038.1:0-18805 GCA_034431045.1 Dehalococcoidia bacterium
CTCTGTCTCTTCAGCCGGCGGTTCCTCAGCCGGCGGCTCCTCGGCCAACGGTTCCTCCACCCTCTCTTCCTCCGGCTCCGCCTCCTCGGCTCTCCTCTCAGCCACCCTCCGCTTCACGGCCTGCTTGCGGGCCACGCGAATGCGCAAAAGGCCATCCTTGGCCCCAGGCACGGAGCCCTTGACCATGATAATGCCCCGAGCCGGATTGGAGTCCACCACCTCTAGGTTGCGCGCCGTGACCTTGGTGGCGCCCATGTGACCGGCCATCTTCATGCCCTTGATCACCCGCCCGGGGCTGGCGCTGGCTCCAATGGAGCCGGGGGCGCGACCGCGGTCCGACTGGCCGTGAGTCTTGGGCCCGCCATGGAAGCCGTGGCGCTTCATCACGCCGACGAAGCCACGGCCCTTGGAGATGCCGCTCACGTCCACCAGGTCGCCGGGCTCGAAGATCTCTGCCCCCACTCGCTGGCCCACCTGCCACTGGCCGATCTCGGCCACGCGGAACTCCCGCAGGTAGCGGAAGGAGCCCAGGCCCTTGAAGTGCCCCTTCATGGGCTCGTTGACCCGCCTTCGCGCCCCGAAGCCCAACTGGACGGCCTCATAGCCATCGCGGTCCTTGGTCTTCACCTGAAGGACGGTGCAGGGACCAGCCTCGATCACCGTCACCGGCACCGCCGTGCCGTCGCGGTCGAAGATTTGCAGCGTACCCAGCTTGCGGCCCAAGAGCCCTTCGATCATGACTACAGCTTGATCTCGATGTCCACACCCGCAGGCACCTGCAGACGCATCAGGGCGTCCACCGTCCTCGATGTGGGTTCTACAATGTCGATAAGTCGCTTATGAGTGCGAATCTCGAACTGCTCCCGCGAATCCTTGTCGATGTGGGGTGAGCGGATAACGCAAAACTTCTTGATCTCGGTGGGCAGAGGCACAGGACCAGCCACCACCGCCCCCGTCCTCTCCGCCGCCTCGCAGATGAGGGCGGCGGACTGGTCGAGGATGCGATGATCGTAGGCCTTCAGGCGAATGCGTATCCTCTGTCTGGGCATGGCCTACCTTCTCACGTATCCTCTCACACGCCCCAGCAGCGCCTCGGCCACCGCGCTCGGCACCTCCTCGTAGTGGTCGAACTCCATAGTGTAGGTAGCCCGACCTTGCGTCAAGGAGCGCAGGTCGGTGGCATAGCCGAAGGTCTCGGCCAGGGGCACCAGGGCGCGAACCAGCCGCATATGGCCCCGCTGGTCGACCATGGTCACCTGGCCACGCCGGGCGTTGACATCGGCGAGCACGTCGCCGAAGAACTGCTCCGGTGTAGCCACTTCTATCTCCATGATTGGCTCCAGCAAGATGGGGTTGGCCCGGGATAGGGCCTGGCGCATGGCCATTGAGCCGGCCATGCGGAAGGCCAGCTCGGAGGAGTCCACCGGGTGATAGCTACCATCCACCAGGGTCACTTCCACATCGACCACCGGGTAGTTGGCCAGGACGCCCGTTTGCAGGGCTTCCTTCACCCCCTGCTCCACCGGCGGGATGAACTCACGGGGGATGGTCCCGCCGGCGATCTTGTCCACGAACCGGAATCCTGCGCCCCGCGAGCGGGGAGCTACCTCCAGCTCCACCACCGCGTACTGGCCGCGGCCGCCCGTCTGGCGGATGAAACGACCCTCGACCTTGGCCGGACGGGTGATGGCCTCCTTATAGGCCACCTCCGGCTTGCCCACATTGGCTTCTAGCCGGTATTCCCTCATCATGCGGTCGACGATGATCTCCAGGTGGAGCTCGCCCATGCCCGAGATAATCGTCTGGCCCGTCTCAGGGTCATAGCGGGTGCGGAAGGTGGGGTCCTCCTCCGACAGGCGCCCCAGGGTTTCGCTCATGCGATCCTGGTCTTCTTTGGTTCTGGGCTCGATGGCTATAGAGATAACCGGTTCGGGGAACTTGATGGGCTCCAGGAGGACGGGATGGCCCTTGTCGCAGAGGGTGTCGCCGGTGAAGGTGTTCTTGAGGCCGACGGCCGCCACGATGGCGCCGGCATAGGTCTCCTGAATGTCTTTTCGATGCTGGGCGTGCATGCGCAGCAGGCGGCCGACACGCTCCCGCCCAGCGCGGGTGCTGTTGTAGACCAGAGAGCCCTGGCTAACCTTGCCAGAATAGACCCGAAAATAGGCCAAACGCCCCACATAGGGGTCGGCCACGATCTTGAAGGCCAGGGCGGCGAAGGGCTCATCGTCGGCAGCCTGGCGCTGGCTCGGCTCTCCCGTCTTGGGATGGACACCCTTGATGGGTGGCACGTCCACTGGTGCCGGCAGGTAGCCGACCACCCCGTCCAGCAGGGGCTGGATGCCCCTGTTGCGCAGGGCGCTGCCGCAGAGGACGGGAATGACCACATTGGCCAGGGTGGCACGGCGGACAGCCTTGTCCAACTCGGCGGCCGGTATGTGACGCCCTTCCAGGTAGCTGATGAGGAGCTGGTCGTCCAGCTCGGCCACCGCCTCGATGAGCTCATCCCGGCGTATCCTCGCTTCCCCCAGGGAGCTGATGATAAGCTCGCTTGCCCCTGGAGCCGCCGCGTCCGCCTTCAGCAGGGCGGACACGAACTCCTCAGGCCAGCCGTCGCGATCTTCGCCGTACTTCTTGGGCAGGGGAACCTTGACGGGCTCCTCGTCCTTATCAGCGGGGAAGAGCCAGGCCACCTCTTTCACCAGGTCGATGACCCCCAGATGCTTCTCCTCCACGCCCAGGGGGATCTGGATGGGTAGCGGCCGCGCTCCCAGCCTGTCGCGGATCATGCCCACTGTGCGCCAGAGGTCGGCCCCCACCCGGTCCATCTTGTTGACGAAGCAGATACGAGGGATGTGATAGCGATCGGCCTGGCGCCATACCGTCTCCGACTGGGGCTGGACGCCGGCTACAGCGTCGAGGACGACGATGCCACCGTCCAAGACCCGCAGGCTGCGCTCCACCTCCACCGTGAAGTCCACGTGGCCGGGCGTATCCACGATGTTGATCATGTGCTCTGACCATTCGCAGGTGGTAGCGGCGGCGGTAATAGTAATCCCTCGCTCCCGTTCCTGGGCCATCCAATCCATCACAGCCGTCCCCTCATCCACCTCACCGATCTTGTAGGTACGGCCGCTGTAGAAGAGGATACGCTCGGTAACGGTCGTCTTGCCCGCATCTATGTGGGCGATGATCCCTATGTTGCGAACCTTTTCGATGGGCACAGGCCTAGTCATGGCTTTATCTCAAGATCATTGGGAAAGGGAAAAACGTTAAGCGTTCATGGGTGCGGCCGCTACACAGAGGTTACCATCGGTAGTGAGCGAAGGCCCTATTGGCTTCAGCCATGCGGTGGGTGTCGTCGCGGCGCTTGATGGTGACGCCCTGGCCGCTGGCGGCATCCATCAGCTCAGCGGCCAGCCTCTCAGCCATGGGCCTCCCCTTGCGAGCACGCACCGCCATCAAGAGCCAGCGTATGGCCAACGACAACTGCCGCTCCGCCCGCACCTCCAGGGGGATCTGATAGGTGGCAC
Source organism: Dehalococcoidia bacterium (assembly GCA_034431045.1). GTDB lineage: Bacteria > Chloroflexota > Dehalococcoidia > SM23-28-2 > SM23-28-2 > SM23-28-2. The sequence goes on from DAOUDQ010000038.1 coordinate 3,534, forward strand.
CGCCTACACGCCGAGGCCGCACCTCCAGAATAGGCATGGCATTGCGTATCGCCTGGTCGAATACCTCCATAGGGTTACGGCGGGCCCGCTGCTCGATGATGGCCAAAGTGTCGTACATGATCCGCTCGGCGGTACTCTTCCTGCCGTTCTTCATCAGTTTATTGATGACCATCTGCAGCCAGACGCTATTGTACCTGGCATCAGGCGGTACCCGCCTACGGATGACCTTGCCTCGCCTGGGCATCGCTTTGCCTGCCCTACCTGGGCTCCTCGGTGCGGCGGGTGCCGTACTTGCTGCGACCCCGCTTCCGCCCCACCACCCCTTGGGAATCGAGGGCACCACGGATGATGTGATAGCGCACCCCCGGCAAGTCCTTCACTCGCCCTCCACGGATGAGCACTACCGAGTGCTCCTGAAGGCTGTGCCCCTCGCCAGGGATGTAGGCGGTAACCTCCATCCCGTTGGTCAGACGCACCCGCGCTACCTTGCGCAGGGCGGAGTTAGGCTTCTTGGGGGTCACCGTCCGCACCTGGACGCAGACACCCCGCTTCTGAGGAGCCGCCTGCGCCCGGCTCAGCCTATTCCTCAAAGCGTTGTAGGAGAAGCGCAGGGCTGGCGCCTTGGTCTTCCTGACCAGCTTCCTACGCCCCCTCCGCACCAACTGATTTATGGTGGGCAAATCCTCCCCCCTCAAACACAGCGAAAAAGGCCGAAAGCCTTATTTCTGAGCCAGTACGGCGGTGAGGCTTCAGCCCCCAGCTATCCGCCGACCGTTGTCACTTTAGGGTCTTTCGACCTGTACGTATAGCGTATATACGTAATGGACGCCAGACGCCAATGTTAGACTATATCAAAGTTCATACGCTGTCAAGAGCACTCACACACCCGAGTAGCTGTGCAGACCGCTCACCCAGAAGTTGACGGCGAACTGCTCCATGCCATGCCTCACTTGCCCTGCACCAGGGCCAGCAACTCAGAGCGAGCAAATGCCCCCTTGCGAAAGGGCCCCCGCACCGCCGATGTCACCACCCGCGTACCCGGCTTGTGGGCGCCCCGCATGCTCAGGCAGAGATGCTCCGCCTCCAGGACAACCCCCACACCATCGGCATCCAGGGCCTCCAGAATGCAATCGGCCAGCTGGCGGGTCAGGCGCTCCTGAACCTGGAGCCTCTTGGCGAGAATGTCCAGCGCCCGGGCGATCTTACTGATGCCCACCAGGCGACCATTGGGGATATAGCCCACGTGGGCCACTCCGTAGAAGGGGAGAAAATGATGCTCGCACAGGGAGTAGAAGGGGATATCCCTGAGGATTACCAGCTCATCCTTCTCCTCCCGGAAGCCTCCCCCCAGCACCTCCAGGGGATCCCGGCAGAGGCCAGAGAAGAGCTCGGCATACATCTCGGCGATGCGCCGAGGCGTCTCGGCGAGGCCCTCCCGCTGGGGATCCTCGCCGATGGCATCGATGATCTGTCGCACCGCCTCAGCGATCCTGGCGCGATCTACCACGTCCCCTGGCCTTAAGGAAAGCCCGCGCCTGAATCACTGGCGGCGGCCAAGTGTCAGGCGCGGTCGCAAATTGGCAGCTTGATGATATTGTACAGGTGGGCCCATCCCAGGATCAATCAGTACAAAGGTGGGGTATCCACCTATGCCACGCCGATGGCCTTCTCTACAGCGGCCAGGTCCGCGGGCACCTCACGGATCTCGGTGGGGATACCCATGGCTGTCTCGGGGTCCTTAAGGCCGCTGCCGGTGATGATGCAGACGAGGGTGCTCTTGCTGAGGTCCAGCCCCTGGCGGCTCATCTTGAACAGACCCGCCAGCGAGGCCGCCGAGGCCGGCTCGCCGAAGATGCCCTCCTCCTGAGCCAGCAGGCGGTAAGCCTTCAGAATCTCCTCATCGCTCACCGCCTCGATCACGCCACCCGAGGCGTCGCGAGCGCCCTCAGCCCCCTTCCAGCTGGCCGGGTTGCCGATGCGTATGGCCGAGGCCACCGTCACCGGCTTTTCCACCGGCCTTCCCAAAACGATGGGAGCCGCCCCCTCCGCCTGGAAACCCATCATCCGCGGCCTCCTAGTGGCCAGCCCCCTCTGGTGATACTCCACGAAGCCTCGCCAGTAGGCGGTGATGTTGCCAGCATTGCCCACCGGAATAAACAGGTAGCCGGGAGCATCCCCCAGACGATCAATGATCTCGAAGGCAGCCGTCTTCTGGCCCTCCAGCCGATAGGGATTGAGGGAGTTGACCAGGGCGATGGGATGCTTGTCGGTGATGGCCCGGGCCAAAGACAGGGCCTGGTCGAAGTTGCCGTCCACAGCGATGACCTGGGCACCATGTGCCACCGCCTGGGCCAGCTTCCCCTGGGCGATATTCCCCTTTGGCACGAGAACATAGGCCCTGAGGCCGCAGTGGGCGGCATAGGCTGAGGCGGCGGCGCTGGTATTGCCAGTGGAAGCACAGAGCACCGCCTTTCGCCCCTCCTCTATCGCCTTGGCCACCGCCACCACCATGCCGCGGTCCTTGAAGGAGCCCGTAGGGTTGCAGCTCTCCAGCTTGAAGTAAAGGGGGCCACAGCCCACTCGGGCCTCCAGCCGCTGGGAGCGCACCAAAGGGGTCTCCCCCTCCCCCATGCAAACAAGCGGGGTGGCATCCGTTAGCGGCAGATAGTCCCGATAGCGGCGCAGTACGCCAAGTCGATCACTCGCCGCCCAGCTTGAGGTCACGCTGCTTGATCTCCTTCAGTTCCTGTTCCAGGGCAGCTAACTGGCGGCGTTTCTGGCGCTCCTGGAACTGGCTCAGCTTGCGCAGGTAGTCCACCACCTGCTGGCGCTGTTCACGTATCTGCTGCTGGAAGGCCGCCAGGCGCTCCATCTGGGTCTGGCTCTTGCTCTCCAGCAGTTCCAGGGCACGAGCGTGGTCTTCGGCGCGCTGCTGCTGCTCTCCCAGCATCTGCTCCAGGGCCTTCAGCCGCTCGTCCAGGCGCTGGCCGTCCAGGCGCCAGTGCTCCTGAATATCCGCTAGCTCCTGGTGGGTCACCCGATCCTCGCTCAGGATGGTCACCTGCTCCCCCAGGCGGCGCACCTGCTCGACCAAGAGTTGCACGCGCTCGGAGAGGATAGAATCCTGCTTGGTCAGGGCGTCGGCCTCAGCATTCAGACGTCTCGCCTCCTCTTCCAGGCGCTTGACAACCTCGCTGTGGCGAGCCGTCTTCGCCGCCACCTCTTCGACGCCCTTATCCGCGGCCTCCAACCGCTTCTCCGCGAGAGAGACATCCTCCCGAAGGCGGCGCCCACCCTCCTCCACGGCCAGCATGCGCCCCTCGTAGGATTGAGCCAGCCTCTCCACGGCCTCCAGGCGGCGCAGGGAGTCACTGTGCTTCTCCCTCTCCCTCTCCACCGCCGCCTGCTGCTGACGTGTCACCTCTTCGATTCGGCCCTGATTGGCCAGTTGGCGCTCCTGAAGGCGCCCCAGTTGCTCCTTGGCCTGGCGCATCTCGTCCTGAAGGTGGGGGAAGGCTGTAAGATGTGAGGCCAGGGCGGAAAGGACATCTTCCCCCTTCTGCACACTCTCCGCCAGGTTCCAGATCTGGTTTCGCGCCTGCTCCACCTGCTGCTGGAGCTTATGGAGCTGACTCTTGGCCTGCCGCAGCTCCTCCTCCAGCCAGGGAACAGCGTCCGCCGAGGGAGCTGCCGCCTCCGCCGGAGGAGCGGCCTTTGGCTGATTCTTGTCCGCGCCCATCGATATCCCCCCTGCCTGCCGGCGTAGGCCGGTCAGCTTTCCACCCGCAAAAGGTTGCCAATGCGGCTCACCACCGCCAGCTTGCCTGCCTCCTTGATGGTCTTCTGCACCGATTCCTCGCGGGCAACGTGGGTCATGATGACCAGCTCCGCCGTCTGGGCTACCTCATCGCTCTCCTTCTGGATGACCGAGGCGATGCTTACGCCCTGGTCGCCGAAGCAGCGGGCGATCTGACCCAGAACGCCAGGCCGGTCGGCCACCTCCATGCGCAGATAGTAGCGGGTGGTCAGTTCGGCCACCGGCTTTATAGGCAGCGGCCGGCCCGCTCGCCAGGGCAAGCGGCCCCCCCTTCGACCAGCTTTGGCCGCTGCCACGCTGTGAGCGGCGTCCATGACATCGGCCACGATAGCGCTGGCCGTAGGAAGGGGGCCCGCGCCCGGCCCCTGAAAGAGCACCCGACCCAACAGATCGCCCTCCACCTGAACGGCATTGAGCACCCCGTCCACGTTGGCCAGAAGCTCCTCCTTGGGCACAAACGACGGGTGCACCCTGGCATCCACACCGTCCTCGTCCTGCCTGGCTACAGCCAGAAGCTTGATGGCATAGCCCAGCTCCTGAGCGTAGCGGAAGTCGCGGGCGCTGAGGGTAGTGATCCCTTCGCAGTAGACATCGTCGGGGCGGACATGAGTGTGGAAGGCCAGGCTGGCCAGGATGGCCAGCTTGTAGACCGCATCGATCCCCTCCAGGTCGTTGGAGGGCTCAGCCTCGGCGTAGCCCAGCGCCTGAGCCTGGCTCAGCGCCTCCTGGAAGTCCAGCCCCTCTTTGCTCATGCGGGTGAGAATGTAGTTAGTAGTGCCATTGATAATGGCCCGAATGGAAGTGATCTCGTTGGCTGAGAGGTCGCGTCTGAGGGGACCAATGACCGGGGTGCCGCTGCCAACGCTGGCCTCGAACAGGATATCCACCCCCTGCTCCTGGGCCAGGGCCAGAAGCTCCAGGCCATGCTTGGCCATGACCTCCTTATTAGCGGTCACCACGTAGCGACCGGAACGGAGGGCTTCCTTGATGAAATCATAGGCCGGCCGCTCGCCACCCAGCACCTCGATGACGATATCGACCGCTTCGTCGTCCAGGACAGCGCGGGGGTTGTCGGTAACCAGGCGGCGGTCTACAGGCACGCCATCAGCCTTGTAGAGGTCGCGCTCCAGGATGTGGCGCAGGCCTAGGTGAAAGCCCAGTTGCTGGGCGTAGGCTGGGCCTTTCTCCAGGAGGGTGCGGGCCACACCGCTGCCTATCACCCCTAAACCCAGCAAAGCGATCTGTATCTGGTCCTGCCTAGCCATCGTCTCCTATCCTACAGGCCGAAAGCCCTGTCCGCTGCCCACTGGAGCTTGTCGGGGTCTTGTAACAGGGGCTGGATATCAGGTACGGCGAAGAGAGTCCGCTGCTCACTCAACCAAAGGGCGAAGTAGCCGCTGCTGATGCGGCTCCCCTGCTCCGGCGTCACCTCCCGCTCGCCCTGCTTCTCCTCCACCTCAAAGATGAAGTAGCCGCCCGGCCCGGGGATGGGCTGGCTGGGAGCGCCCACCTCTAGGGCGAAGACCTTGACGCCGTAGGATAGGTTCAGCTCATCGCGAGCCAGCCAACCTTTTTCGCCGCCCTCCTCCTTGGTGCCGCTGTCCAGAGAAAGCTCACGGGCCAGCTCGCCGAAGTCTTCGCCAGCATCCAAACGTTCCAACACCGAGCGGGCTTCATCCTCTGTGCCCACCAGGATCTGGCGCATCCTCACCTGCTCCAGGGTCTCGGGCACAGACAGGGAAAAGACCTCCTGCACCTTACGGCTCAGAAGGTCGGCCTCTATTATCTGGCGATACTCCTCGTCCGAGAGGTCGCTCCTCTTCAACTCCTGCTCATAGGCCGTGGCGAACGCCTCGGGATCGCTCTGCGACAGGCCCAGCCGATCACCGATCTCCAGCTCGATCTCCTCTGGCGATGCGGACACGCCCAGGTCAGCGGGCGCTCTCTGCCGCAGTAGCTCTTCGCCCTCCAGCATGCTGATCAGGATGGAGATAGCTGTCTGGGCCTGGCTGGGATCCTCAAATCCCGTAGCAGTCATGAGCTTAAGGCGACGGGCAAAGTAGTCAAGATCGAAGGTGGTTTCGCCTACCTGAACGGCCTTGGAGTGAGGACGCTGGACGTGCTCCTCGTAGTAGTAGAAGTAGTAGAAGGCATAGCCGAGCAGTCCCCCGATGATCACCAGAAGCAGCACAAACCCAGCAATGACCGCCAGCTGGCGCCGAAATTCGCGGCTCCAGGGCCGCCGCCGTGGGCGCGGCGGGATAGGCAGGGGTCTCTGTCGTCTCTTCTTGACCAAGGGTAAAACCCCTTCAAGGATAACCGACGGACAAACGGACGCAAACCCTCCCGCGCCGCCCCAGCTTGGACAGCACCAGCTACTGGCGCGAAGGGGAAGGTCCTGTTGCGCGAATGTGCTCTGCCGTGTACGGCAGAAGAGCCAAATGCCTGGCCCGCTTCAGGGCCTGGGATAGAGCCCGCTGATGCTTGGCGCAGGTCCCCAGCTTCCTCTTGGGCTCGATGCGCCCACGATCGGACAGGAAGCGCCGCAGCCTATTGACGTCTTTGTAGTCGATAACCGTGACGTGCTCGACACAGAACGAGCAGACCCTGCGCCGTCGGCCGTACCGCCCGCGGGGCCTGCGTCTAGCCGGCTCAGCAGCGACCTCTCCTTGGGGTTGTTGTTCTGGTTCTCTCGCCATCGGTTAAACCCATCTACTCAAAGGGTAGCTCCTCGGCCTCCGTCGTTTCGGCCTCCCTCGTTTCCGCCTCTCCCTCCTCAGGCAACGGCACACCCGGCGCCCGATCGAGGAAGAGCACCCTATCGGCAATCACCTCGTTGCGAAAGCGCCGCTGACCGTCGGGGGCCTCCCAGGAGCGGCTGCGCAGACGTCCCTCCACATAGACCCGCCGCCCCTTCTGAAGGTACTGGCTACACTGTTCGGCCAGATTGCGCCAGGCTACGACGCTGAACCACTCCGTCTCCTCTCGCCGTTCTCCCTCGCGCGAAGTGAATCTGAAGTTAGTAGCAACGCGAAAGGTGGTCATGGCGTCACCGCTGGCGGTGTAGCGCATCTCCGGATCGGTGCCCACATTGCCGATAATCATTAGCTTGTTCAGACCTGCCATCGCGCCAGCTCCTTTCGCTCAACCCCAAGACGCCCACCTACTTCAGGGGGCGCTGCCTTCGCCTTCCTCCCTCCGCACGACCAGATGGCGTATCACTTCCTCTGTCAGCTCCAGGTTCGCCTCCAGATCGGCCACTTGAGTGGGGTCGAGCTTGAGCTGGGTAACGACATAGTTGCCTTCGCTGTATCGCCTGATGGGGTAGGCCAGCTTCCTTCGGCCCCAGCGATTGACCTCGGCCACCTCGCCGCCGCGGCCAGTGATAAACTGGCCCACCTTCTCGATAGTATTGGGCACTTCCTCCTCGGGAACATCAGGGCTAATGATCATCACCAGCTCATAATCGCGCAAACGCTCGCTCCCCTCCTCCCTGCCGGCAGGCGAACCCCGAAAGCCCAGCAGCCGCGCACCATAAGACGCAGCGAATTATAGCATGCGTCTGCCCCCTTCACAAGCGAAGCAGCTTCTGAGCACGGCCTGCCCACCCTCATGGGCCAGAGCCCCTTCAGCCTCTAGCTGCAGCAGGGATGCCCGGCACAGGGAAGCTGCTGGCCAGCTCCACCACCGCCTGATGGACGGCCGCCGCCACCTTCTCATCGCCCATGTTGTCCACGATGCGGGCAATGAGGGCGGCGATGCGGCGCATCTCGTCTGGCCCGAGGCCCCGGCTGGTGACGGCCGGCGTGCCGATGCGGATGCCGCTGCCCACCGCTGGCGGTCGCTCGTCGTAAGGGATAGTGTTCTTGTTCACAGTGATGCCCACAGCGTCCAGGGCTAGCTGGGCATCGCGGCCGGTGATCCCCTTCACCCCCACATCCACCAGGAGCAGGTGGTTGTCGGTACCGCCAGAGACGATGCGCAGACCGTGGCCCTGAAGCTCTTCGGCCAGAACCCTGGCATTCTCCACGACCCGCTGCTGATACTCGCCGAACTCTGGGCGCAGGGCTTCGCCGAAGCAGACAGCCTTGGCAGCGATACTGTGCATGTGAGGCCCGCCCTGAGTGCCAGGGAAGACGGCACGATCGATCCTCTGGGCCAGGTCCGCCTGACAGAGGATGAAGGCGCCGCGAGGGCCACGCAGGGTCTTATGAGTGGTGGATGTGATCACCTGGGCGTGGGGCACCGGCGACGGATGCAGGCCCACAGCCACCAGGCCAGCGATGTGGGCTATGTCCGCCAGGAGGTAGGCCCCCACCTCATCGGCGATCTCCCGGCAGCGGGCGAAGTCGATGATGCGGGGGTAGGCGGTGGCCCCCGTCACGATCACCTTGGGCTTATGCTCGCGGGCGAGAGCGCCCATCGCGTCGTAGTCCAGAAGCTCCGTCTCCCGGTCGACGCCGTAGTGGACGAAGCGGTAGAGCTTTCCCGAGAAGTTGACCGCAAGGCCGTGAGTAAGGTGGCCGCCCTGGGCAAGGTTCATGCCCATGGCCGTGTCGCCCACCTCCATCAGGGCGGTGTAGGCAGCCCTGTTGGCCTCGGCGCCGCTATGGGGCTGGACGTTGGCGTGATCGGCGCCGAACAGCTGGCTCAGCCGGCTGAGGGCCAGCTCCTCCACCTCGTCCACGTGCTGGCAGCCGCCGTAGTAGCGCTTCCCCGGATAGCCCTCGGCGTACTTGGTGCTGAGGACAGTGCCCAGCGCTTCCAGAATGGCAGTGTCGGCGTAGTTCTCCGAGGCGATGAGCTCAAGGCCCAGACGGTGCCGCTCCTGCTCGCGCTCGATAATCGCCGCCACCTCAGGGTCCTGCTGTTCCAGAACGCCCATCTCTTCTCCCTGCCCCTTCAGTCCGCTAAACAAAAAAGGCCAAGATCAACGCCGAAGCTCGTCGCTCCTACCTCTGTGTCGCCGTCGATGCCCTCTCTAAGAGAGGCCGCTCCTGCCCATGTCGGCCCCACTTTAGTCCAGGGGCAGCCCCGCGTCAACGCTGGCCCCGGTCTCTGGCCCCAGCCCACGGTCGTGCTCCTGCCAGGCGTACTCCACCAGGGCCATCAGGCCGCCGGAGACCAGCGAATGGCCACCCAGCACCACCGGTATGGGAGCGCGCCACGCCCCCTGGGTGAACTGGCGCAAGAAGGGCTCCTCGATCGCCTCATGCCGGCCAATGTCCGAGAGGAAGCGGTCGGCGCGACTGGCCTCGATGCCCAGGTGGGCCAGCAGCACACGGGTATCCAGAAAGGCAGCGTCCGCCAGCTCCGACAGGGTGGGGAAGAAGCGCTCCACCCCCACCTCAGCCAGGTAGAAGCCCAGAAGGGAGCGGGCCTGGCCGCCCTGAAGACGGCCCTCGGCCTGCATGCCCCGCTCCTCGGCGAAGAAGCGCACCCGACAGGCCGTCTCCCGCTCCAGATAATGCCACACCTGGCTGCCCGTCCGACCGGCCACCAGGATCTGAGCCGTGGGGTCGGTGAAATAGGCCAGGACCCCTCGATAGGGCGCTACGTCCAGACGCCAGCGGTCCAGGAGGCGCTGCAAGCGAGGACCGGCTCCTCCCACCAGGGTCAGGATGGCCAGGTCGGAAGGCGAGTCGATGTCGAACTGGCTGGAGACGCTGCGGGGCAGCGGCCGCGGCGACAGGCCCGCCTGCTCGGCCAGCAGGCGGGCCAGGGGGTTGTCGCTGTCGGGCAGCTTGATCTTCTTCAGGGCTTCCCCTGGCGAGAAGGCGACCAGGTCGGCCGAGTAGAAGTTGTTGGTGATGACCAGGCCGTCGCCTCGGCTCAGCTCCTGGGCCATGCCCACGAATTCCTGGGCCGATAGGAGAGGAAGACTGCCGCCACTGAAATAGAGGGGCTTTCCCAGACCAAACCTGTCGATGGCCCAGGCCAGACGGCGGCCGAAGTGGAAGGCTCCGGCGTCCACATCCACAACCACGCCGGGAGGCAGGTCTGCCAGCCCCTCTCGCGAGTCGGCGACAAGGATGGCGGAGGCGAAGGCACCTGTGGAGAGGGCTCGCTCCAGGCTATCGAGGGTGGCAGCGCGGCGAGCGGCAGCCACCATCTCCTCCAGGGGACTGCCGCTCAGGCCGCCCAGAAAGGCTACAAGGGTGGGAGCCTCAGACAAGTCATCAGAGGAAAACCCCTACCTACAGCGCCTGGGGGATGATCATGCCGTAGTCCCCGTCGCGCCGCCGGTAGAGGACGGCGTAGGTGTCAGCGTCGGCATCGAAGAAGAGGAAGAAGTCGTGGCCCAGAAGCTCCATTTGCTCGATGGCCTCCTCCTCGGTCATCGGCTTTACAGGAAAGCGCTTAACGCGCACCACTCGTCCCAGAACGATCCCTTTCTCCTGCTCCTCCTCGACCTCCTCAGGCACGGCCGCCTTCCCGGCCAGGGCTGCCTCTCTAGCCTTGAGGCGCCTGTCGCTGCGATATACTTTCTCCTTATAGCGCCGCACCTGCCGCGACAGGACATCGGCGGCGGCGTCGATGGCGGGCAGCAGGCGAGGGCCCCTCTCCTCCCCTCGCAGGTAGGTACCATTGCAGTTCACCGTTAGCTGTACCACGTACCGCCGCGCGTTCTCGCCCCCCTCCTGCTCCAGCTCAACTACCACCTCATCCACCAGGGGCAGATAGCGGCCCAGGCGGCTCAACTTGCGGGTGGTGTACTCTCGCAGGCTATCGGTGATGGGGACATGACGCGAACGAAAGGTGAGCTCCATCTCGGATCAATCCTTCCTTGGAGTCCCTGAGCACAAGACTACGCATCCATTGTAGAACGACCGCCCTTCCCCCTTCAAGGAGATCAGTCCTCGCGGGCGAAGGTAAGGGCCCAAACGGAAGCAGCGCCGGCCTGGCGCAGAGCGCGGGCGCAGGCATCGAGGGTGGCGCCGGTGGTCATGACGTCGTCGATGAGGAGGATGCGCTTGCCCTCCACCCAGCGACGGTCAGCGATAAAGGCATCGGCCACGTTGCGCTTGCGTGCTTCCGCGTCGGCGCTGCGAGCCTGGGGCGGAGTATTGCGACGGCGCGCTAGCCCTCGCTCGGCCAGAGGCAGGCCGCACAGGCGGGAAAGCTCTCGCGCCAGGAGGGTCGACTGGTTGTAGCCCCGCAATCGCTGCCTTCTGCCGTAGAGGGGCACCGCCACCAACAGGTCGGCCTCGATGGCCTCCTCCTGTTCTACATGGCGGGCCATAAGCTGAGCCATCGGTTGGGCCAGAGCGGAAAGGTAGTTGTACTTAAGAGCGTGCACCGCCTCACGCGCCGTGCCCTGATAGAGGTAAGGCGAGCGCGCCCCCTGGAAGGCGGGCCTCTCCTCACGGCAGCGACCACAAAGATCTCCCTGGCGCTGGGGTTGCCAGCATATGGGGCAGCGGACTGGCCGGGCGCGGGGCAACTCCGCCTGGCAGGACTGGCAGAGGAAGGAGCCATAAGTCCCACAGCCGACACAGCGGGAGGGAAAGAGAACGTCCAGAACTGCCTGGCCCACGCGCGCTAGAGGAGAAGGGCCTGCCATCAATCGCCCCCCTTCTTGCGGGTCCTTAGTATTATACCGCCTTCGCCTTGCCCCCCTGATACGGCTGCACTAAACTGGGAGCAGGTAAGAAAACATGAAGGCCACAGTGAAATTCTTCGCCGTCCTCTACGAGATGACGGGCACCCGCGAGCTCAATCTGGAGATGCGAGAAGGCCTGACGGTTGGCGAGCTCTATCCCGACCTCCGTGCTCGCTTCCCCCGCCTGGCCGACTACAGCGGCAGCCTGATGTACAGCGTGAACGCCGAGTATGTCCCCCCTGACTACCCCCTAGGCGACGGCGATGAGGTTGCCTTCATCCCCCCCGTGAGCGGAGGTGCCCATGCTCATTAGGATCACCGCCGATCCCCTCGACCCCCAGCCCTTCATCGAGCACGTCCGCCGCGACGAGAGCGGCGCGGTGGCCCTCTTCCTGGGCGTTGTGCGCAACAACAACCTGGGGCGACGCGTCCTCCATCTGGAGTACGATGCCTATCCCCAGATGGCCGAGAAGAAGCTGCGCCAGGTGGCTGAAGAGGTCATGTCGCGCTGGCCCATCACCGACATCGCCATCGCCCACCGAACCGGCCGCCTGGAGATAGGGGAGACCAGCCTGCTGGTGGTCGTCTCCTCCCCTCATCGCCACGAGGCCTTCGAGGCCTGTCAGCAGGCCGTGAACCGCATCAAGGAGGTCGCCCCCATCTGGAAGAAGGAGGTCTGGGAGGGAGGCGAGAGCTGGCTCGAGGGGGAAGGCCAAGCCGCCCTTCAGCCTGAATGACCAGCGTCGATTTCAGCCTCAGCCCGCCGCGCTTCTGTCCCAGCTGCGGCGGTCACCTCAGCGAACGCCTCCTGGAGACGGAAGAGCGTCCCCGCCTGGTCTGCGACCAATGCCAGCGCATCCTCTACCTTAACCCTAAAGTGGTGGCCGGGGTCATCGTCGAGCGCGGCGGCCGCTTACTGCTCCTGCGCCGCTCCATCGAGCCCCGCTACGGCACCTGGACCTTCCCCGCTGGCTACATGGAGATCGACGAGACAGCGGAGGAGGCAGCCCTACGAGAGTTAGAGGAGGAGGTCGGCCTGAAGGTGAAGCTGGGGCCGCTGGTGGGGGTCTACTCGCGGCCAGCCCCCGAGAGCCCGGGGATCCTCACTGTGGTCTTCCAGGGACGGCAGCCGAGGGGCCGAGTGAGGATCGGGCACGAGGTGCTGGAGGCCCGCTGGTTCGCCCCGGCCGACATCCCCTGGGACGAGCTCTCCTTCCCGACCACTCACCGGGCACTGCGCGACTGGCTGCGGACTCGCCAGGACACGCGCCGCCGCAGACCTCAGCGAACGGTCCGCGTGCGCCCACCCCGCCGCGGCGGCTGAGGTGGCGGGGCTTGCTTCCTGGGCCGCCCCCGATAGTCGGGGGCATCGATCTCGAAGATCATGCTCACCTTGGTGTCATACATGCGTGAGACCCAGGAATCGGGCAAGTCATCGAGGGGGCAACCCACCGTGATGACGGTCGGCAGCTTGGCGTTATAGCGATAGTTGAGGATCTGGAACAGCTTCTCTTGAGCCCAGGCGGTAGCGCTGTGCACCCCCAGGTCGTCTAGGATGAGGCAGGGAGCGGTGCGCGCCGCTTCGAAGGTCTGGTCGAACTGGCCGCTCGGCGCATCTTCCCGAAAGGACGAGCGCAGCAGCTCCAGCAGGTCGGGCACCACGCAGAACTCCACTGTTATGCCTTTGCTCTCCAGATGGTGGCCGATGGCCGCCGCCAGGTGGGTCTTGCCACAACCAGTACGCCCCAGGAGCACAATCCATCCTTCAGGGCTCTCCGCGTAGTTCTTGGCCGCGCGGGAGGCGTTGCGGAGGCTCTGGCTGGCCTCCGAGCTGATACCGATGCCTCCCAGATAGAAGCTCTCGAAGGTCATCTCGCGGATGACCGGCAGAGCCAGCCCACCGAAGGCGGCCGTCCGCCCGCCCGGCCCATCCTCCAGCAGGAAGACCTGCGACAGGCTTGCATCGCACAGGCGGGTGCGCAGCCGCTCGTCCATCTCCTCCAGGGGAACGCCGGTGGTGAAGACGGTGGGGAGGTGGTGGTTGTAGCGATGGTTGAGTAGCTGGAAGAGCTTCTCCTGAGCCCAGGGGGTGGCACTGTGGACCCCCAGGTCGTCCAGGACCACCAGGGGAGCGTTGCGCACCTGCTCGAACAGCTCATCGTAGGAGACCTCGCTGCCAGGCCTATAGGCAGCGCGAAGATGGTCCAGCAGGTCGGGCACCACCACAAAGAAGGCCGGCTGCCCCTGCTCGATGGAGGCGTTGGCGATGGCCGTCGCCAGGTGGGTCTTGCCGCAGCCGCTGGCCCCACAGAGGACCAGCCAGCCGCTGGGCTCCTGGGCGAACTGCCGGGCCGCCGCCACTGCCTTGGCGAATCTCTCCTGATTGTGAGGGTCGGTGCTGCGGCCGCGACTCATGAGGTTGGCGAAGGTGAGACGGGTGAGAGGCCCCAGGTTGCTGTAGCGCTGCAGGCGGGCCAGCCGCTCCTCCTCCCTCTCCTCCAGCACGCAGCGGCAGGGGAAGGCGCGACCGAAGTCGGGATCATCGAGGGGCACGTCCTTGCGCACGAAGCCCGCCCCCCGGCAGAGGGGACATACGCCCTCCTCGACCCTCTCCGCGGCCTCAGTGACGGACGAGATGCCGGTATCGCCCGGAGAGGGGGCGCTTGCGCCCAGGCCTTTCAAGATCTCGTCCAGCCTCTTCATAGTCTGGACCCTCTGCCTCCCATCGCCTAAGAATGGCAGCGATGTAGCTCCAGCTCCGCTTGTTTTGTTCCACTGCTATACGAAAGACTGGCTGGAACCAGTCAGCAGGGTATTGCTCCTCAGCGTCCTTCAGATACTCAGCGATCATCGGCGTCAGGGGGCCGATGTGTTGTTCGTAAAGGTCGAAGATGTTGGGCTTGAGCTCGTGCGGCTCAGGTGGCGCGGGAACCAGCCGCCCCAAGTCCTGCTGGCCAGCCTCGATGGCTGCCGCCGCCCGACGGCCAGCCGCTGTGTTCAGGAAGTACAGCTCTTGCCCCTGCCCGGCGGGCTCCACATTCAGGCGCAGAAGCGTGCCCCGCTCCACCGCCGCATTGAGGCCCCGTCGCAGGGCGTCCTCCCCCAGCGGATCGAGGGCGGCGGCCAATATGTCATCGGCGGCCAGCTCGGCGTAGGTCAGGAAGCGGGGTTGGCCCTTCTTGCGGCGGTGGGCAAAGAAGAAGTAAAGGCTGACCACCAACTCGGCAGGGTCGCTGATGCGGGGCAGGACAGCAGTGAAGAAAAGGTTGGGGATGGCGGTGGCCAAGGCCGCGGCAGGAAAGCCCGCGAACCGCCCCTGCTCTAGCTCCATCCGCCCTCCTCCTCTGGCGGGATGACGAGAAGATCCTCAAAGCGAGCCGTCTTCTCCCGAAAGCGCAAATGAATGGTGCCGGTGGGCCCGTTGCGGTGCTTGGCCACGATGATCTGGGCGATGCCTCCCGGATAGCTGTCGCCGGGGCGATCGGGGTGCACGCGCTCCCATTCGTCTCTACGCACGTAGGCATCCTCGCGATAAATGAAAATGACCACGTCGGCGTCCTGCTCGATGCTCCCCGACTCCCGCAGGTCGCTGCGCATAGGGATGTGGGTGGCCCGCGCCTCCACCGCCCGTGAGAGCTGGGAGACGGCCATGACCGGCACGCTTAGCTCCCGCGCCATCTCCTTGAGGGAACGAGAGATGTAGCTGATCTCCTGCACTCGGTTCTCCGCCGGCACCCCGGCGTGCATGAGCTGCAGGTAGTCGACGATTATCAGGTCCAGGCGGCGCTCTCTGGACAGACGCCAGGCCTTGCCCCGCATCTCGGGCACGCGCAGGACGGCGCTGTCGTCCAC
>DAOUDQ010000039.1:0-2626 GCA_034431045.1 Dehalococcoidia bacterium
GATGTCCATGGCCCCCCGCGAGACGAAGTGGGTCAGCCAGCGGAAGGCCTGGGCGGGACAGGCCGGGTTGGGGCAGTAGCGCATCACCTCGCCCTCCGGCCGCACCACCGGCGTCCCGCAGACGGGACAGCGATCGGGCATGACGAAGGCCTTCTCCCGACCGGTGCGCTTGCTCACCACCGGCCCCACCACCTGGGGGATGACATCGCCCGCCCGCTGGACGATCACCGTATCGCCCGCCCGAACGTCCTTGCGGCGAATGTCCTCCTCGTTGTGGAGGGTGGCCTTGCTGATGGTCACGCCGCCCACCTGTACCGGCTTCAGGACAGCGTACGGGTTCAGGGTTCCCGTGCGCCCGATATTGATCTCGATGGCCAGAAGCCTGGTGGTGGCCTGGATGGGCGGGAACTTGTAGGCGGTGGCCCAGCGGGGCTCGCGCCCTACCACACCCAGCCGCTCGTAGTACTGGAAGGGGTCGGCCTTGAGGACCAGCCCATCGATCTCGTACTCCAGGTCGTGGCGGCGGTCTGCCCACTGGCGGTAGTGGCGCTCCACGTCCTCCAGCCTTTCGTAGCGGCCTATCTCAGGGTTGACGCGGAAGCCCATGTCCTGGAGCCAGTGGAGCGTCTCCCAGTGGGTGGGCGGGTACGGGCCATCGGCCCAGCCGAGCTGGTAGACCCAGATGTCCAGCGAGCGCTGGGCAGTGATCCGTGAGTCGAGCTGGCGCACGGAGCCGGCGGCGGCGTTTCGGGGGTTGGCGAAACGGGGCTGGCCCTGGTCCGTTCGCTCCTCGTTCAGCCGCTCGAAGGCGGTCTTGGACATGTAGACCTCGCCCCGCACCTCGAAGCGCGGCGGCACGTCCTTGGCCAGAAGGCGCATGGGGATGCTGCGGATCGTCCTCAGGTTCTCGGTGACGTTCTCCCCCCGGAAGCCGTCGCCGCGGGTGGCCCCCTGGACGAAGCGGCCGTCCTCGTAGACCAGGGCCACTGCCAGCCCGTCGATCTTCGGCTCGCACACCAGGGGGAAGCCCTCTATCTCTAGGATGGTGAGAGCGCGACGGTACCAGGCCCGGAGCTCTTCGTAGTCGAAGGCATTGCCCAGGGATAGGAGGGGCGTTCGGTGCTCCACCACCCCGAAGGCCTCCACCGGCTGGCCGCTCACCCGCTGGGTGGGCGAGTCGGGGGTGATGAGCTGGGGGAACTGCGCCTCCAGCTCCCGCAGCTCGCGCATCAGCTTGTCGTATTCGGCGTCGCTGATCTCCGGGCTGTCCAGCACGTAGTAGCGGTAGTCGTGGTAGCGGATCTGGGCTCGCAGATCCTCCACCCGCAGTCGCGCCTGATAGAGGTCCATTTCGCTCGCCACGACAGCTATAGTATAGCAAACGGCCGTCCGCAGCGGTCATCTCTCCTTGACAGCGCTCGCGCTTGCGAGTAGCATGGGGCCGCCGTCAGTTGAAGACGCACAGCGAGCGTGGCGATAGCCGTTCTCTTTGTCGCCTGCCTGGCCGCCTGTGGGGGCGATGGGGGGAACGCCCCCGCTGCGGGCAAGATCGCCTTCGACTCCCACCGCGACGGCAACTTCGAGATCTACGTCATGAACGCCGACGGCTCGGGCCAGACCAACCTGACCAATAACCCCACTGATGACTTGCACCCGGCCTGGTCGCCCGACGGCAGCCGCATCGCCTTCATGTCCGACCGGGACGGCAACTTCGACATCTACGTCATGAACGCCGACGGCTCCGATCAGGCCAACCTCACCGACAACCCGGCCAAAGACTGGAGCCCCGCCTGGTCGCCCGACGGCTCCAAGATCGCCTTCAGATCCAACCGCGACGGCAACTTGGAGATCTACGTAATGAAGGCCGACGGCTCCGACCTCATCCGTCTGACCGACAACGCCGCCATCGACGCCGACCCGGCCTGGTCGCCGGACGGCACCCGCATCGCCTTCATGTCCGAGCGCGACGAGAACTGGGAGATCTATGTGATGAATACCGACGGCTCCGGCCAGACCCGTCTCACCGACAACCCGGCGTTCGACGGTGTCCCCGCCTGGTCGCCCGACGGCAGCCGCATCGCCTTCGCGTCTGACCGGGACGGCAACCGGGAGATCTACGTCATGAACGCCGACGGCTCCGGCCAGACCCGCCTCACCGACAACCCAGCCGTAGACTGGTTCCCCGCCTGGTCGCCCGACGGCAGCCGCATCGCCTTCGCGTCTGACCGGGACGGCAACCGGGAGATCTACGTCATGAATGCCGAGGGCTCCGGCCTCACCCGCCTCACCAACAACCCCGCCGCCGACGGCGACCCCGCCTGGTCCCCCGACGGCACTCGCATCGCCTTTCAGTCCAACCGCGACGGCGTCTTCAACGCCGAGATCTACGTCATGAACGCTGACGGCTCTGGCCAGACCAACCTCACGGACAACCCCGCCTACGACGGCGCTCCCGCCTGGTCGCCGTAGGGCGCGGTCCAAGGGGGGCGCCTGCAGCCTCTGCCCTTGTCCAGCCTCGCCCCTGCGAGTAGCATGGAGGGTGCCGTGAGTTGCAGACCGACGCCCAGCATGGAGGCAGCAATGAAGACAGCGAGCGTGGCGATAGCCTTTCTCTTCGCCTTCTGCC
>DAOUDQ010000040.1:0-4108 GCA_034431045.1 Dehalococcoidia bacterium
GAGTTGTGCCCTTCGCACCTCCTGTAGCTTACCCGGCGGCGTCCGCCTGTGGCAGCTTACTGACAAGGGCCGTCGCTGGCTGGCCCTCGCGGGGCAGATAGGCGCTCGGGGGTAGACGGAGACCGGTTCGGCAAGGATGGCTGGGGAGGTGTGCCATGCCCTTCTTTATGCTCATATTCCGCAACCTGCTGCGTCAGCGCATCCGAACGCTGCTGACGGCTGTGGGCATCAGCCTGGGCATCGCGACGGTGGTGGCCCTGGGGGTGGTCACCCATAGCTTCAAGGCCACGGCCGAGGACATACTGCATGCGGGCGGGGCCGACTTCGCCATCGGCCAGTCGGGCAGCGCCGACCTCAGCTTCAGCACTCTAACGCAGGAGCAGCTGGAGGATGTGGCTGCCTATCCCGAGGTGGATCATGCCATCGGAGTGTTGCTGGCCTTCTCTCGTCTGGGTTCCAACCCCTACTTCGTTCAGCTCGGTATTGAGCCGACAGACCTGGAGCACTTCGAGGTGCCGCTGGTGGAGGGGCGCCACCTGGCCCCGGGCGCTACCAACGAGATCCTCCTGGGTTCGGAGGGCGCCAGCCAGCTCGGCAAGAAATTGGGCGATACTGTCGAGCTCAAGGATCGCAGCTTCAGTGTGGTAGGCATCTACCGTACGGGCAACGTCTGGGAGGACGGTGGCGGCATGCTGCCCCTGGCCACGGTGCAGGAATACGAACGCAAAGCGGGGCTGATGACCCTCATCTACGTCAAGGCCAAAGAGGGCACCGACCTGGACGAGCTTACCGCTCGTATCGAGGAGGACCACCCGGAGCTGGCCACCCTGCGCACCGTCTCCGACTATGGCGATGTCGACCAGGGCTTCCAGCTCATGGATGCCGCCAACCTGGCCATCTCCTTCCTGGCCGTCTTCATCGGCGGCATTGGCGTCATGAACACGATGGTGATGTCGGTCATGGAGCGCACCCGCGAGTTCGGCATCCTGCGGGCGGTGGGCTGGCGCCAGCGACGCGTGCTCCAGATGGTACTAGGCGAATCGATCCTCTTGTGTCTCATCGGCGCTCTGATAGGATCGATCGTGGCGGTGATCTTCACCCGGGCCATCCTGATCTTTCCGGTGGTGCGCAGCTTCCTGGCGCCCGAGTACACGCCCGAGGTGTTCATCCGCGGCCTCGTGGTGGGGGTGGCCGTGGCCCTGCTGGGAGCGCTCTATCCGGCCATCCGCGCTGTGCGGCTGTCGCCTATTCAGGCCATCCGCTATGAGTAGAAATCGTATCGCCATCGACGTGCAGGACGTGGTTAAGACCTATGAGGAGGGGCGCATCCACGCCCTCAACGGTGCCACGCTCCAGATCGGCGAGGGCGGGTTCGTGGCCATCACGGGCCCGTCGGGGTGCGGCAAGTCCACCCTTCTCCACCTGATCGCCGCTCTGGATCGGCCCGACTCCGGCCGCATCGTCGTCAATGGCGTCGACCTGGCGCGCATGGGCGACCTCAGTCTCTACCGGTCGCATCGAGTGGGGCTGGTCTTCCAGCTCCACAACCTGCTGCCCACGCTTTCCGCCTCCGCAAACGTACAACTTCCCATGTACGAGGCCAAGCTCTCCTTCTTGGAGCGGCGGGCTAAGGCCCAGCGCCTGCTGGAGGCAGTGGGCCTGGGCGACCGGGCGAACACGCCGCCCATCAAGCTCTCCGGCGGCGAGCGTCAGCGGGTGGCCATCGCTCGTGCCCTGGCCAACGATCCGCCTATCCTCCTGGCCGACGAGCCCACGGGAAACCTGGACTCCAAGGCCGGCCAGATGGTGCTGGACTTGCTACGCAGCATCCAGCGGGAGCGGGGCGTGACCCTGGTGCTGGTGAGCCACGATCTCCAGATCGCTGGGGCCGCCCAGCGCATCGTGCGGATGCTGGACGGACGGGTGGTGGATGGGGGCGTGACGCCGACGGCGGCGGGGGACTAGAATTCTCGCTCTAGGAGGAACTGGGCCACCTGGCGGAACTGGCGGTAGGCGAGGCCGCTGATCTTGGCCGCTGTCAGCTCGGCCAGCGCCTGGTCAATGTGCTCCTGGGCCATCCTCTGGCAGTAGTCGTAGGCCCCCAGGCCGTCGAGGATCTGCACCACCTGGCCCACATCCCTGTCGCTCAGGGTCTCCTGGGCATACAGGCGCAGGAGGGCATCGCGAGCAGCGCCGGCCCTGGCCAGAGCATAGACTATAGGCAGGGACTTCTTCCTGCGGCGAACATCGGCGGCGACAGGTTTGCCGGTGACCTCTTCGCTGCCCCAGATGCCCAGCATATCGTCGCGGATCTGAAAGGCTGTGCCCACCAAGCGGCCGCAGCGAGCGAACCGCTCGATGATCGACTCGTCGTCGCTGCCCACCAGTGCCCCCAGGTGAAGGGAGGCCTCGAAGAGGGCACCCGACTTCTTGGCGATCATCTCCAGGTAGGCCTCCAGGCTGATCTGGGTGCCCTCTTCGCAGCCGATGTCCAGGCACTGTCCCTCGCTCATCGCTAGGCATCCCTGGTCGAGGATGGCACAGGCACGGACGACCTTGGCAGGCTCAACGCCGCTATGGGCCAGCCGCAACAGGGCGAGGCGGGCCAGGGCCAGCAGGCTGTCGCCGGCGTTGATGGCTTGGGGCTGGCCCCAAAGGCTCCACACGGTGGGGCGGTGGCGACGCTCAGTATCGCCATCCTGGACATCGTCGTGAACCAGGGAAAAGTTGTGTATCAGCTCCAGGGCTGCTGCCGCTGGCAGAGCCTGGCGCCAGTCGCCCCCTGCGGCCTCGCAGGCCCACAGGCAGAGGCCCGGACGCAGCGCCTTGCCGTCGCCCTTGGTTAGGGGACGGCCCTGCTCGTCCTCCCAGCCGAGGTGGTAGCGCATCATGCGGTAGAGCAGGGGCGGGCTCCCCTCACCCAGGGTCGACCGCAGGAAGGAGTCGAAGTCGGCACGATAGCGTACCAAGGGGTAAGGAAGGTCCACGCCTACTTCCTCTCGTTCTCAGCCCAAAAATTGTGCACCATCACGCCCCAATTGTCGATCCCTTCCCCGAATTCTCCCTGTGTAGCATACACTATCGAAGGCTGGCTTTCCTTGACCGTATCTGGGCAAACGTGATACACTCCAGGCGCTGGCATTGCAACGACGTCAGCATTTCTCCTGTCCTCTTGTGGTGGGCGTAGCGTAGCGGTCAACGCGCCAGGTTGTGGCCCTGGAGATCGAGGGTTCAAATCCCTCCGTCCACCCCAATTTCTTGCCTGCTGTCCATCGACCTGCTAACCTGAAGGCGCCGTCGCCTGCGGTGCTCTTCGTGGAAGTCTGGTGGTGACGAGATGACTCGGGCAAGTGTGCTTATCGCCCTTTGTCTTCTTGCGGCCGTCGCGCTGGCCGCGGCCTGCGGTGGGGGCGAGGAAGGAGGGCCCGGCGGCGTCGAGCTGCCGGAGGGTTTCCCTCGGGACTTCCCCCTCTATGAGAAAGCCGCCGCCCGTGTGGCCCCCGTTCCTGTCGAGGAAGGCAGGTTCCTGGCGGAATGGCAGTCCAGCGATACCCCTGACGAGGTGCGGGATTTCTATGAGAGGGAGCTGGACGAGGATCCCTGGCAGGTGGACAATGTCCAAGATATCCCAGAGATGGAGACGACGGTCATTACGTTCGCCAGGGTGGACGGCGGCGCGGAATGGGGCACGGTAGCCATCGCCACCGTGCGGGAGAACGGGCAACATGTGACCATCGCCCTTTCCCTCACCGTTCCTCAGTAGCTAGGTCAACTGGGAGAGCAGAAGGGTCGCCAGGCCCAGCAGGAAGAAGAAGCCCAGGACATCGGTAAAGCCGGTCAGGAAGACCCCGGAGGCGACAGCGGGATCGAGGCGGAGCCAGCGCAGGCCTAGCGGTATTATCGCCCCCCAGAAGCCGGCCACCACCAGATTTAGCAGTATAGCCAGACCGACAACCAGACCCAGCCAGGCGTTATTCCACCATACCCAGGCTATCAGGCCGACGAATAGCCCGAGGGCGATGCCCTGCAGCAGGCCCACGGACACCTCTTTGATCAGGACGCGTCTGGCATCTTTGAGCTCTACCTCTCCCAGGGCGATCTCGCGTAC
>DAOUDQ010000041.1:0-5324 GCA_034431045.1 Dehalococcoidia bacterium
GACCATCGCCTATGCCGACCGCCACCAGCCTCACATCATCGAGATCCACCTGCCGGGGTACACCAAGTACTTCTCCCGCGAAGAGCTATTCAACCACGACGAGGTTTGGCGCGGCATCGTGGCCAGGGTGCGAGGACTGCGTCATCGCGTCGGTTCGCCCATTGTGCTCATGCCCAGCATGTACGAAGAGAATCTGTTCGAGGAGGGCAAGAACCTGGCGCGGGTCATTGGCCTGGTGCGCAATTCCCCCGCCGCTGGCGCTGGCCTGCTGGCGGGTGACGAGATGCGGGCGATAAACGCCATCGCCGTTCACAACCGGCCTCAGGCCCGCCATTTGCTCTCCCTTTTGCAACGCAGTGAAGCTGGTCAAGCTACCCTGACCGTCAGGCGCAACGGCCACGACCTGACCCTGGAGCTTGACCTGACCGGCTTCGCCTACCCTTACACCCGCGAGGCCGACCGCCACCTGGGCGTCGTGATGATGGGCACGGGCTTCCGGCTCAGCTACGTCGAGCGCCTGCGGGAGATCATCGAGGCTCGCGGGGCCAAGCGCGTTCTCTTCCTTTCCTCTCTCTTGGTGAAGCCCCACTTCCAGCAGGCCCTCCAAGAGTCGCACCTGCTGGATACGAGCCGCATGCGCCTGGATATCGAGGTGCCTGCCAATCGTTTCTTTGGCGGCAACATCATCCTGGGCGACCTTCTGGTAGTGCAGGACTTCGTCGATTGCATTCGCGGCTATCTGGACAAGGGCAACCCCAGGCCGGACTTGGTGGTCATCCCGTCGTCGCCCTTTAGCTTGGGCGCTTGGAGGCGGGACCTGACCGGTCGCGTTTATCTGGACATCGAGCGGGAGACGGGCATTCCGATAGAACTCCTGGAGTGCGAGCCCATCTACGACTAGCGGGGGAAGAGCCATGGCGAAGGAAAAGCCTATTCGCGTTCTTATCGCCAAGCCCGGGCTGGACGGCCACGACCGCGGAGCCAAGGTGGTGGCCCTGGGCCTGCGTGACCTCGGCTTCGAGGTGATCTACACCGGCATCAGGCAGACGCCGCAGATGATCGTCCGCGCCGCTGTTCAGGAGGACGCGGACGTGGTTGGGCTGAGTTGCCTATCGGGGGCGCACAAGACACTTTTCCCCAGGGTGGTGGAGCTCTTGCGCCAGAGCGGGCGAGAGGATGTGCTGGTCATTGGCGGAGGCGTCATCCCCGAGGAGGATGTTCCCCTCCTCAAGGACAGAGGAGTACGGGCCGTCTTTCCATCAGGTACCCTCATTAGTCACATTGCCGATTACATTCGCCAAAACCAGCCTGCCGGCAGGCAGGGGTGAGGCACTAAGAAAGGGGTAGTGGCCGTGTTCGATCCGAAGAAGCTGGAGGAGATCGAAAAGAAGAAGAAGGAGTGGGAAGAGACCACCCTTCAGAAGAACTTGCAGCGGCTGGGGATGAGCGAGTCGCCCTGCCGGTTCTGCACGCCCCTCAATGTCACGGACCGGGATTACCTAGAGAAGGAGGGCTTCCCCGGCCAGTATCCCTACACGCGGAGCAGCTACGCCGTTCCCGTATTCGCTACCCCCTTCGCTGAGGTGCTTGAGGGTGGTGTCGTCGCTCCCCGGGCCGGCCAGTATGCCGGCTACGGCACGGTGGAGGACACCCGCGACCTCTGGCGGGCCGAGAAGCGGCGGGGGGCCAACATCGCCTTTGATTTGCCCACCCAGTGCGGCTACGACTCAGACCACCCCCTGGCCGAGGGCGAGGTGGGGCGGGCGGGCATCGCCGTGGACACTCTCCAGGATCTCGAGACCCTGTACGAAGCCTTCGAGGGGCTGACTACCCTCGATGGCATGGTCTCCAACTTCACTATCAACGCCCCGTGCAACATCATCCTGGCTATGTACTTTGCCCTGGCTGAAAAGAAGGGCGTACCGCTGGCCAATCTGCATGGCACCCCCCAGAACGACATCCTCAAGGAGTTCGCGGCTCGCGGCACCTACATCTTCCCGCCCGAGCCCTCCATGCGGATGATCCGCGACACCATCACCTATTGCAGCAAGTACGCGCCCGAGATGAACGTCATCAGCATCTGTGGCTACCACATGCGAGAGGCCGGCGCCAGCGAGGTGCAGGCCGCTGGCTTCACCTTCGCCCACGCCATCGCCTACGTCCAGCTGGGTGTGGACGCTGCCCTAGACGTCGACCAGTTCATCCGCCGCTTCACCTTCCTGGACTTCGGCGGCGGCATGGACTTCTGGCGGGAGATCGCCCGCGCTCGCGCCAACCGCCGCGTCTGGGCCCGCATCATGAAGGAGCGCTTCGGCAGCAAGAACCCGCGTTCCTGGATCATGAGCGGCGGCGATTCTATCTTCGTGGGGCCCAGCGCCTACACCCTCCAGCGGCCGCTGAACAACCTCATTCGGGGCGTCATAGGTGGCGTCATGGGCTATCTGGGCGCCGGCTTCACCTTCGGCGGCTTCCCCTGGGACGAGGTGTATGGCCTGGGCCACAGCTACGAGGCGCGCCAGCTCTCCCTCGACGCTGGCCGCGTCCTCCGCTACGAGGCCAGGCTGGGGCGGGTGGTGGATCCCCTGGGCGGCTCCTACTTCGTGGAGGCCCTCACCGACGAGGTAGAGGAGGAGATCTGGGATGTCATCCGCAAGGTGGAAGACGTCGGCGGTGCCGTGGAGGCTATCAGGTCGGGCCACACCCAGCGGGAGATCGCCCGCAGCGCGTACAACTTCCACCGGGAGATAGAAACGGGCGAGCGGGTCATTGTGGGGGTCAACAAGTTCACCGGCGAGGAGGAACTGGAGGTCGTGCCGCCGCGGCTGGTGCCTCACCCCTACGACCCCAAGAAGCTGGAATCGGCGGCCGAGCGCCAGCTAGCCAGGCTGGCTAGGATCAAGAAGGAGCGCGACCAGGGCCGCGTGGACGGTGCTCTCAAGGCCATCCATGAGGCGGCTAAGAAGGAGGACGAGAACCTCGTACCCTACTTCATGGACGCCGTCAAGACCTATGCCACCCTGGGCGAGATCTGCCATGTCCTGCGGGACGTCTTTGGGGAGTACGAGGCGCCAAGCATTCTTTAGATACGCGCCTACGTCTGGCCTTCATCCCCTGCCGAGAGTCCCTGGCAGACCCCGGCGCTATCGAGGTCACCTAGCGGAGGGCTGAGCAAATGTCCAGCTGGGTCACCGGGGATTGTTCGCCGCCAGGCGCCGCCTTTCGACTGCTTGGCCCGCGACGGGCCGTCTCTTGCCCTCTAGTCTCTGAACGGGATTAGCCCGCCGAAGTACTCCCACTTGCCATCGTGAGCCCGCAGCATCTTCATGGCCTCGACGGCCAAATGGTCTGTCGGGCTGAGAGTGATGGTAATGCCCGGCAGGGCCAGGTCGCCCTGGTAATCCTTGAAGGACTCGACGGCCTCCATCAGGCCTTCTCGCGTCAGGTTATCGCATGTCCTGCTCAAGGCCTCGATGGTCAATGCACCTGCGGAGTGGCCAACCAGCGTGAAGGCGGAGGGATTCGGCCCACCGTACTCCTTCATGATCCGGTGGTGCTCCGCTATCGCCGGGTCATCAATCCAGTCGTGCATCTTGTTGCCCTGAAGGCTAAGCACCCCCTCCATGAGTTCCGGCGAAGCGTACTGAAACATGACAGGATCAGCATTGACGTAGGAGATGAGCCACTGGGGATGCCAGCCCAGGCGGGCAGCTCCCTTGATTGCCTGGGCGCAGAAGCCGGGGAGGGAAAAGCAGAGGGCCACCTCAGCGCCAGTCTTCTTCATGTTGGCAACCTGGGAGTGGACGCTGACGGCGGTGAGCTCGAAGCTCTGCTCGGACACCAGCTCGTTCTTGGCGGGGTCAAGGCCGTTCTTCAGGCCCGCCAACCTGTCCCAGCCAGCGTCAGTGTTCTCATAGATGACAGCCACCTTTTTGCCCGGCAGGTTCTCGGAGATATATTTGCCGAAGACCGTTCCCTCAACTACGTAGTCAGGGAGGAAGCCAACCGACCAGGGGTGCTCTTGCGGGTCGGCAGCCCATTTGTGGGCCCCGGACATGATCCACAGGTCGGGCACCCCTTTTTCGTTCAGGTCCTCCCAGACTGCTGAATGAGGGGCCGTCCCCAGGCCGACGACGATGGCGAACACCTTGTCCTGCTCCACCAGCTTGCGGGCAGCCTCGACGGCCTTGGCCGGGTCGTACTGGTGATCCTCCACCTTGAGGACGATCTTGCGGCCGCATACGCCTCCTTGCTCGGCGTTCACGTATTCGAAGTAGGCCTGTAGGCCCTTGATGAGAGGGGCGTAGACCGCTCCATAGGTGCCGCTAAGGGCGAAGTCGCTGCCCAGGATTATCTCTGTATCGGTGACACCCGGTACCTCTGCCACCGAGGTGGGGGTAGCGGCGGGCGTGCCGGTCACGGCTGCCGTGGGCGTGCCAATAGCGGTCGGCGTCTCCTCCTCCTCTTCACAAGCCGCTACCAAGGGGACCGCCAGCAGGGATGCCAGGAGCAAGACAGCCAGCAGGCCCCTGGCCTTGCCTGGCAGGTGGACGAAATGCATAGCCTTCGTCTTCGCTCTCCCCGATAGAGATATCAGAATTGTAGCCCCATCTCGCTAGATGTCAACCGTCCATAGGAACAGTATTGGCCCATCAGGGAGTGAAAGGCGGCCGCCGTGTCCATAGGGAAATGGACAGTCAGGTCTCGGCCGTCCCAGCGCGGCCCGGACAGGCCCCCTTCGTATCTGAAGGTAGCGCCCCTCGTCCCGTTCGGTACCCCTAGTGCCAGGGTTGCTGACCAAATCGCTGGAGAATAGCTCATGAGCACAACGTGGCCGGGCCGGGCTAGTCCAGGCTGGCCAGCGGCCTCCCCAGGCCGACGTTGGTCTTGCCGGCGATGGACGGCTCCAGTCCCAGCGACTCCGCGATGGGCACCGTGGATATCGACCCGTCCTCATTGACCACAGAGATGAGATCCACGGCGAACACCGTGTCGATCTCCTGGGCGGCCTCCTTCATCCTGGCGAGCACTTTGGCCAGATCCTCCAGCGGCACGTCGAATTCAATGATGCAGGAGAGGACCTTCTCGTCCAGGATATCCTCCCGCAGGGTCCCCGTCTGGGCGTCGGGCATCAGGTCGGTCAGCGGGTTTTGCGGCTTGAATCCGACCCCAACCGAGGCCAGGGCCCGGGTCACGGTCTGCACATCTCGAAAGCGCGCGCCCACACCAGGGCGGCCGACCTCCGCCGCCAGGCCCGCCCGCCCCCGCTTGAAACGGCCCATCACGTCGTTCATCTTCATTTCGATAGTGCCTCGACCGCTGATGAT
>DAOUDQ010000042.1:0-3923 GCA_034431045.1 Dehalococcoidia bacterium
CGCTCCTGGAGCAGCAGCGCCCCGCCCCGGCCACAGCCTCAACTGGCATGGCCGATTGGGGCCCGTCCGAGCCCGCGGCGGCCTGGGTCCAGCTCCACGCGGAGTTGAACAGGCTTGCCCCCGCCATCAACGCCGGGGCGATCCCCATCGAAAACGGGGAGTGCTCCGCGGCGATGGACGGGCAGTCCCTGGAGTTCGCGGTCGGTTGCGGGCGCCATGCCGATGCCGCCTGGATGGACGGATGCCGGTCGGACGGATGCTGGCACGGGGATGACCGGCCTCGGTCCGAGCGCACGCTGCCGCCACACGTCCTCGACGCCTTGGGAGAGTGGGTGGACCTGATGTTGGCCGGCCACGTGAGCGCGGAAGAAACTGCTATCTTCGTCTACGACGCCGACAGCGGCGAGGTAACCACGTGGGTCGGCTTGGACCCTTACGCCGTCTTCGGCATACCTCCGCAGCCGCCGGAGGACTAGCCGCCGCACGGGTTACAGACACAGGTGGGACAGAACCTGCTCCCCTGCCGAGGGTGGCAGGGGAGCACTGCGTTATGACGACAATCGGCCGCTGATGGTTGTGAAAGGGCGATCCCGTTCGGAAACATGGGTGACACCTAGAATGGTGTCGCTATGGGCATTATCAGAGGGACAGCGCCCGGGGCCCTACGCCTGGCAGGCCGCGGGCAGGAGCTGTTGGGAGAAGCCAGACGTCGCCTCGACTGGATGCACTACTGCGAGAGCCACGGTCACAACGCCCGCCTCACACGCCTCTCCAGGCCGTCCCAAAAATTCCAGCAACAGGACGTAACTTAGTCTCACGAGGGTGACGACCTAGTCCAAAGGGTTTACAACCCCCGCCGACGGGGCTATAATGACGCCGGACTCATAACCTGGCAACTATGCTGGGCAGAGGAAATTCTGATCAGGAGTCTGTACGAGCCCTTTATTTCTTGCCCTGAGGCCAGGGGAAGGAGGTAGGAGCGATGGCAGAAGAACTGGCCCGAGGACTCAAGGGGATCGTTATCGACAAGACGGAGTCCAGCAAAGTAGATGGCGAGCTCGGCAAGCTCATCTATCGCGGCTACAACATTCACGACCTAGCCGAGAAGTCTACCTTCGAGGAGGTATGCTACCTACTGTGGCACGGCAAGCTGCCCACCCGGAAGGAACTGGATGACATCTCGCGCAGCCTGGCCGAGAACCGGGCGCTGCCCGCGGAGGTGCTCCAGATCATCGACTTGGTCAAGGCCTCCCACCCGATGGACGTCCTCAGGACGGGGGTTTCCGCTCTGGCCGCCTTCGACCCGGACACCGAGGACAACTCCCCGGAGGCCAGCCTGCGCAAGGCGACCCGCCTTACCGCTCAGACGCCCACTATCGTTACCGCCCACGAGCGCCTCCGCGAGGGCCAGAAGGTGGTACCACCCGACCCCAGCTTGAGCCACGCCGCCAACTTCCTCTACATGCTCAAGGGGGAGAAGCCCGACGAGGAGAGCGCTCGGGCCATAGACGTGGACCTGATCATACATGCCGACCATGGCATCAACGCCTCGGCCTTCGCCGCCCGCGTGGCCACTGGTACCAACGCCGACCTGCACGCCGCTATCGTTTCGGCTATCGCCACCCTAAAGGGGCCCTTGCATGGCGGGGCAGCGGAGGCGGTCATGACGATGGCCATGGAGATTGGCGAGCCGGAGCAGGCCGAACAGTACGTTAAGGACGCAGTGGCCGCCAAAAAGCGGATTATGGGCTTTGGCCACCGCGTGTACAAGGCCGAAGACCCCCGCGCCCGTCACCTGCGCGACCGCGTCCGCGACATGAGCGAGAAGTATGACCAGGTCAAGTGGTTCCAGATTCTGAGCCGCGTGGAGCGGGCCATGGCCCCCTACCGCGAGCGGGGAATCTACGTCAACGTGGACTTCTACGCTGGCGCTGTCTACTACATGCTGGGCATTCCCGAAGACCTATTCATCCCCATGTTTGCTTTGGGCCGAATGCCCGGCTGGATGATCCAGGTCTTCGAGCAGTGGGCGGACAACATCCTCCTGCGCCCTCTGCTGAGGTACGTGGGGCCCATGGACCTGCCCTACATCCCCATCAGCGAGCGGAAGTAGGGCACAACAGCGGCAGGCCAGGAACAGTAACAGAGCTGCAGAAGCAGAGCGAGGTCGAGGGGTTAGCCCTGTATCTCCTCGATACGAAAGCGGAGGCGACCGGCCGGCACTGACACCTCCACCTCCTCGCCAACGCTGCGATTCAGTATCGCCTTGCCCACCGGCGAGGCGATAGAGATCTTGCCTTCGCTTGGGCTAACCTCGTTGGGGCTCACCAGCGTGTAGCGCACCGCTGACCCCAACGCGAGGTCGCGCAGAATAACGGTGCTGCCTAGGTGAGTCTTAGCCCCTGGAGCCACCTCACCCCCGACCACCTCTGCATGCTTCAAGATGGCTTCCAGCTGGCGTATGCGCCCCTCCACATGCGCCTGGCGCTCGCGCATAGCGTCCAGGGGCGCGTTCTCACGAAAGTCCTTATCTATCATCGCCCGCCGCAGCTCCTCGGCGATGCCGGGCCGCTCAGCTTTTAGAGACTCCAGCTCAGCGCTGAGGGAGGCGTGTCCCTCAGCCGTCAGTTGGGACGGTGTGGCCACCGTGACCAGACCGCCCTCAATATTCGGGGGGCTCTTGCGCAGGCGCAGGTGGGTGGCCAGGTTGGTGGTGGTGAGGCCCTCCTTCTTGGCGAAGGCCAGAAAGGAACGAAGAGCCTCAGCCCGACGGACGACATCGGCTGTGGCAGCGCCCAGGGATTCAGCATAGAGGGCTACGTCATGGCCGCGCAGTTCGCCTAGAGGCCGATCCGCTCCGCACCAGCGGACGAAGCGATAGACCTCGCTCTGAATCTCCTGGCGCACTTCCGGGGCCAGAGCAGACAGAAAAAGGGCGGCAGCCTCGGACAGGCTCACAACCTCCCGACCACTGCCGGCACTGGCGCCTCCCGCTCCGTAAGCCATCCTACCACCCATTCTAGGAACGCCAAATACGACTGTCAATTACCCTAAGGCGCCCCGAACTTGACAAAGGCGCTACAGCCAGGGCACTATGGGCGAGCATAGAACTATGCGTTTGACCCTTCTGCTGGCTATTCTACTGCTCCCCCTCTTGATCGTTCTGGCAGCCTGCGCTGGCGGCGGTGGTGGTCAGGAGGAAGCAGTTCTGATCGAAGACGCCGAGGCTGTCGCACTTCAGATCGGTGATGTGCCGATGGACTTTATTGAGGTCGAGGGTAGTGCCATGCACGTCACCAATAGCCAGAGATGCGCCGGCGCCCAGGCAGCCGAGCGAGACGAATGCTTGAGCCGGCTGGAGGAATGGGGCCGCCTCGATGAGTATCAAGTGGAGTATGCAGCCAGCGATCCCGAGGCCTTCTTGAGCGGCATCTATCGCGTATTCGGCGCTGTCTCCATCTACCAGGATCAGAAGGGAGCAGCCGAGGCCTTCCGTGTCGGCCAGGGAAGGCTACAAGAGGAACTGCGGCAACTGGACGACGCCGCTCCCGTGGAAATACCTACCGTTGGCGATGAATCGGTGGCCTTCGTGACCATCGACAGCCAAAGGATAGGTACGCGCGACATCTCAGTAAGTCTGCACGTGGTAGACTTCCGGCGGGGAAACGTCCTGGTGCGGGTCGGAGCCACCGCTGCCACAGCCTTGGCCTCCGTGGATGATGCCCTCGGACTGGCAGAGCGCCTGGACAAGCACATCCTGTGGGTAGCCGGCCGAATCTCGCCGACAGTCAGTCCGACCGCCACCCCCTAAGGAGCAGCGGTCGCTGTGGGGCTGGGCTCCTCGCCGCCAGGGGTCGGCGAAGGTGTGGGCTGCGGTGTCTGGGCGGGGGTTACCTCCGGCGTCACAGTTGCGGACGGAGTGG
>DAOUDQ010000043.1:0-6433 GCA_034431045.1 Dehalococcoidia bacterium
ATAGGTGATGGTGGTGTAGGGCGTGACGGTGTCGATCGCAGTGTAGGGCCCGCCAAGGGTCATGCTGCGCCGGACTTTGTAGCCCGTGGTGTAGGTATCTACCGTAGCCGTCCAGTCTAGCTGGATGTCGCTGCCGGAAGGGGAGGCGCTCAAGAGGGTGGGCGGGTCGAGGGTGTCGGTGCTGAAGGCGTTGTCGGTATTGTTGAAGACGCTGGTGAAGAGGGCATAAGCGCCCCCTACGATGGCCCCGGCGGCGATCAGGCTTGCCAGCGTGGCGGCCAGGGCCAGCGCGCTCAAAGCGAAGGTCGGAGGAAACTTGCCCCGCCTACCAGGGCGGCGAGTGGGCATTCTCCATTGCACCTCCCTGCGTCGCGTCGCTGCCCGGAGAGAAGCCATCTTGGGCGCAACTAACCTTCACCAACCTCAGATAACCCATCATCCACCATCGGAACCCCGCTTCAAGCTGGCGACAGGCGAAGCCCTGGCAGTAGCCCGCCGGCCCGCCCGAGCAGGCGTCCCGCTCTTCAGTGATTTCGCTCCTACGGGAGGGCGGCGCCTGCGGGGAGAGGGGAGAGCGACCGCAGCTTCCGGCTGCGAGGCTTGAGCCCCCACGGGCGCAGCCTGCCGCCTCTTCCTGGCCCTCCACAGGTGCATTAGTCCTAAACCCAGGGCGGGCGCCACCAAGAAGATGAGGGCGCCCTCCTTGGTCCTGATGAAATCCACCAGGTAGCCCAGATAGGGGATGGTGTAGGCCATCTTGCCCACCCGGCCCCGCAGACGCACCTCTCGCGGATCGGGGTTGGAGCTGGCGTCCCCCTTGGTGGTGAAGATGCGCTCTCCGTTCTCCTCCCGAATACCCACTATGCGATGGGTGATGGTGGTGTTGGGGCTTTCCGGATGGCGAAAGACGATGACATCGCCCACCTGAAGGTTCTCCGCCGCCACCGGCTTGGCCACCAGCAGCGACCCCACCTTGACGGTGGGCTCCATGCTGCCGCTATAGATGACGAAGCTATCGTAGCCGAAGAACTTGGGCACCGCCACCGCCAGCAGCAGGCCCAGGAGGGCCAAGGAAAGGGCAAAGCCGAGATAGCCGCCGCCGGTTAGGAACCGCGGCAGCCAGAGCCGAGCCCTGCCTCCCGCCGAGGGCTGGCCCGAAGACGGTTTCCCCTTCAAGCCTCCCTCCTCATGCGCTGGTCACTGGCACCTGCCCAGAAAAGCCAAGGCCCACCATCGTCCTGCGCCTTTTCGGCTAGGCGGAGGAGGTCTTTCGCCGCGCCTCAAATGAGGGGGCCTAGCCTAGCAGGGACGCTGGTGTGTGCCTATGACTTCTCGCCACCGCTATACTACGGGTTGTTTGCGGTCTGCTCGGACTCGAAGGTGAAGACAGCCGTAGTGGAAGCAGCCTGGACGTCGTTGGAAGCGTCGGACGGCAGCTTTACCCTGAAGCAGAGGACCTCGTTGGACGACGCCGCCAGGGTCCGGTCGTTGGCCTGAGCGCCCTGGGTGGGGTCACCGATCAGGTTACCAGTGAGCAGGAAAGGCAGGTCGGACCCGTAGAGCACTGTCCCGTCGAAGTCGTCGCACAGTACCGTGGGCTCCACGTCCTCGGTCCTGATGGTCAGGTCCAGCTCGGCGTACAGGCCCTTCTCATCGGTGTTGTCGGCGGTCATGGTCACAGCGTAGCGCAGCTGCATGGTGCCATCATTGGTGACGGTAAGCGCCTGAGGTGATGTGTCCTCGCCCGGCGCCCCGGAAGTGAAGGTGACCAGGGCGGTGTCAGGGTTGGTCGACAGGCTCACCGACCCCGTGGTGAAGGTGTTGTTGTCGATGGTGTCGCTGTCCGTCCAGATGGCGTTGCTGGCCACCCCCAGGCCGGTTGCGACCACACCTACGGTCATAAGCACCAGTAGGATGCGTGTCAGGTGGCTCATCTTTTCCCCCTTCCTCACCGCGCACGGGGGCATTGGAAACCTGATGGAAGTGTGCCCCCTGGGAGGCGGGAATAGGAAATCAGTAGGTGGACGATCTCCAGGAAAGATTAAAAGCCTTCATGCCTTGCGTTCTCCTCCTTTCCCTCACAGGCGCTGACGCGGCGTGTGAGCTCGGTATGGGCTTGGGTACAACATATCCTCACAGTTTATAGACGACCGACTACTTGTCACGTTACAGAGTCACCCCTATCCACAAATATGTCTCCTACTCGGGACAAACCATTCCATCGATTACCGTCCTGCCCGTGACGGCCTCCCCTTGACATAGGAGAACACATGTTCTATTATCGGGCCTGCTAGCACGGTCGGGGGCGCTGGCCACCGAGACCAGGAAAGGAAAACGAACGTGACTCCACGATGGGCAGCCATTGTGGCCAAGGGAGGCATTGGTGGACAGCCTTGGCGATGCGCTGGCGGTGGCCCAGGACCTGACCACCGCCCTCTGTGGGGGCTTCAACGCCCTCTACTTTCTTCTGTACCTGCTACGGCGTCAGGAGACCCTGTCCAGGCGCATCGGGGCTGCCGCCCTGGCCCTGGTGAACGCCGGGGCGCTGGCGGAAAGCCTCTACTTCTCGGCCCTGTACACCACCTATCACCTGGGCTGGCGCGGGGAGACGCCCTTCCTTTCCCCCTTTCCCTGGCTGCTGGCCCGCTCGCTGCCCTTCCTGGGGACACTCTTCGTCTCCCTGCTGGTATTGCGTGCCCTCAACCATAGGAGCGAACGAAAGGAATGAAAGCGATGTCAGCCCTGGCCCTAGCCATCGAACGCAAACAGTGGGAGCTGGCCGCGCTCTACCTATTGCTGGGTGTCAGCCGGGCGGCGGCCAAGCTTCCCCCCGACGCCATCTACGGCCTGCTGGAGGTGCTGTCCGGCGAAGGCGGAGAGGGCTTGCCTTCACCTCGCAGAGGAGGGCCTGGCCGTGGCCAGCGCCGCTAAGACGGCCCGCCGACGGGCCCATGACTTCTACCGAGCCTCTCTCAGTGAAGCCGAAAAGTGGGAGCGGGCCCGCCAGATGGAAGGGCTGGACGAGGAGGTCGCCCTCCTGCGCGTAAGGCTGAAGGAAGCCCTGGAAAAACGGCCTCAAGACATGCAGCTAATCGCCAAAGGGGTCGACCTTCTGGTGAAGGCGGTGGCCGCCAAGTACCGCCTGTCGCCCAAGGCCCAGAGGGAGCTGTCGGACAGCATTGCCGGGGTGGTGCGGGGCATCGGCACCGTCCTCTACCCTGAGGGCTTTCCCCACGATGGCTAGCAAGCTGGAGAGAGCCCTGGCCCAGTTCCGCCGCCGCCAGCGGGCAGCCCAGAAGGAGGGCACCTGGCCGAGCAGCGGCGACCCCTTCCGGGCGGTGGTAGAGGAGCGGCTGCGCCACCTGGAACAGCAGCTCGGCGAGCTGAAGGGGCGGGTCAACGGCCTCATCTTTCTGGTGGCAGGGACGGTGCTGACCCAGGTGATCCTCAAGATCATTCAGTGATGAAAAGGGCAAGTAAGGACGGAGCGGGACTGCGCCATCGCCTGCGCCCCTATCAGGTGGAGGCAGGGCGAGCCATCGCCCGCAGCGTCTTCCAGCGGCGGGGCCACAGCATATCGGTGATGATGGCCCGCCAGGCGGGCAAGAACGAGCTGTCGGCCCAACTGGAGCTTCTGCTGCTGACCACCCACATGAGGTGGAACGTGGATGCCATCAAGTGTGCCCCCACCTTCCAGCCTCAGGCTCGCATCAGCATGCGACGGCTGTGGTCTCGCCTGGGCGAGGCCGGCCTGGCCGCCGTCTGCGCCCGCGAGGAGGGGCACATCATCCGGGTGGGGTGCGCCCGCCAGGTCTTCCTCTCGGCCGAACCTCAGAGTAATGTCGTCGGTCACACTGCTCAGCTTCTCCTGGAGGTGGACGAGGCCCAGGATGTGGACAGGGAGAAGTTCGACAAGGAGTTCCGCCCTATGGCGGCCACCGCCAACTCCACCACCGTCTACTACGGCACCCCCTGGGACGACTCCACCCTCCTGGAGCAGGCCAGAGAGACCAATCTGGAGCTGGAGCGCAGGGATGGCATCCGCCGCCACTTCCAGTACGACTGGCAGGTGGTGGCTGAATGCAACCCGGCCTACGGCTGCTACGTGGAGGGGGAGCGCCAGCGCCTGGGCGAGAACCATCCCCTGTTCCTTACTCAGTACTGCCTGAAGCCGATCGCCGGCGGCGGCAAGCTTTTCAGCCCCTCTCAGCGGGCCCAGCTCCAGGGCGAGCACAGCCGCCAGAGCCAGCCGACCGCGGGCGAGATGTACGTGGCCGGCCTGGACATCGGCGGCGAGGCCAGCGACGGTCAAACCGCTGACCACCACGATGCCACCGTCCTCACCATCGGCCGCCTCGTCTTCCCGCCCAGCGATGCCCTGGTGCAGGAGCCACGCCTGGAGGTAGTGAAGCACTGCTGCTTCCAGGGCGAGCGCCACGACCTCCTCCACGGGCGGCTGGTGGACCTCCTGGGCCACGTCTGGCGGGTGCGGCGAGTGGCGGTGGACGCCACCGGGCTGGGGGAGACGGTGGCCCGCTTCCTGGCAACGGCTCTGCGGCCGGGGGTGGTGCAGCCTGTGCGCTTCTCCAGCGAGAGCAAGTCGCGCCTGGGCTACCAGCTACTGGCGGCGGTCAACGGCGGCCGCCTGAAGGTATACGCCCAGGACGGCTCGCTGGAGTATCGCTGCTTCTGGCGGGAGATGGAGCGAGCGCGCGCGGCCTATCGGCCCAGCCGGACGATGAACTTCTTTGTCGAGCCGTCGCAGGGGCACGACGACTATCTCATGAGCCTGGCCCTGCTGGTGCAGGCGGCGCGGGAGGTGCGGCCGCGGGCCGCCCGCGGTCGCCTTCGGGAGGAGGTCTGGGCATGATCGAGGGCCAGCGCCGTGTCCGCCAGGACGCCCTGCCCGAATTCATCCGCTATCGCGATGAAGGGTGCGACCTGTACCCCTCCTGCCTGACCTGTCCCCTGCCCCGCTGCCGCTACGACAAGCCTGGGGGAGTTCGGGCTATCTTTAACCTGAAGCGCGACAGGGAGATCCTCCGCCTGTGGCGACGCCAGGGCCTGTCGGTGGACATGCTGGCCCGGCGGTACGGCGTCTCCCGCCGCACTGTGTTCCGAATACTGAGAAGGGGGAGACCATGAGGAGTTCAACCACCAACACGCTAACCTTTCCCCAGCAGCTTGCTCGCCTGGACCTGGGGCGGCTGAAGGCCTATCGTGACAACCTGGACTTCTATCAGGGAGCGCAGTGGCCAGAGCCGGCCCGCCGCCGCGAGCGCCGCCTCATCTTCAACTACGCCAAGACCATCATCGACAAGACGGCCTCCTACGTGATGAGCGGCCTCAAGTTCGCCGTCGACCCCGTGGACGGCTCGCCCGAGGCCGCCGAGGCGGCCCGGCGGGCCGAGGCCGCCCTGCGAGAGGTAGCGGAGGCCAACAATCTGGAGCAACTGGACTTCGATACGGAGATCGACTGCTCCATCCTGGGCGACGCCGCCTTCAAGGTGACCTGGGACCCCCTGGAGCGACGGGTGATGGTAGGGGCGCCGGACGTGCAGGGCCTCTACGTCTGGTGGCTGGGCGACGACGTGACCCGCGTGTGGCGGGTGGCCAGTCGCTACCAGCTATCGGCGGAGGAGGTGCAGATGCTGTACGGCATCCAGCCCTCGCCCTTGCCGCGGCGGCGGGAATCGACGGTGGTGGAGGTGTGGACGGAGCAAGAGTTCGAGCTGTGGCTGGACAACGACCTGCTGGAGTCGAAGGCCAATCCCTACGGCTTCATCCCCTTTGTCATCTTCCCCAACCTGCGGGAGCCCAAGAAGTTCTGGGGCGTCTCCGACATCCCTGCCATCCGCGAGTCGGTGCGGGAGCTCAATCGGGCCATGTCCCAGCTCTCGATGATCCTGGAGCTTTCGGGCAATCCGATTGCCGTGCTGGAGAACGTCACCGAGGCCCAGGACATCGCCGTGCAGCCGGGGGCGGTATGGGAGCTGCCGGAGAAGGCCCGCGCCTACCTGCTCGACCTGCTCCAGGGCGGCGGCATACGCCTGCACGCCGACTACATCGACCTGGTGTACCGCACGCTGCACGACCTGGGCGAATCGCCCCGCACGGCCTTCGGGGAGAACCGCCAGGGGCTATCGGGGGTGGCCCTCCAGATGGAGCTAGACCCCCTGTTCAAGAAGGTGCAGCGCAAGCGGCTGCTGCGCAGCGTGGCCTACAAGCGGCGCAACGAGATGATCCTGCGCATCCTGGAGCAGCACACCGGCGTGTCCTACGCCCCCTACCGGACGCGGGTGATCTGGGGACCGCTGCTGCCCCAGGACCGCAGCCGGCTGGTGGAGGACGAGGCGCGCCTGGTGGCGGCGGGCATCCACTCCCGCCGGCGGGCCGCCGCCGAGCTGGGGGTGCAGGACCCGGAGACGGAATT
>DAOUDQ010000044.1:0-1587 GCA_034431045.1 Dehalococcoidia bacterium
GTATCCACACTTCTGGTAACACTCCTTGCGTTACTGTTGGGAGCCGGACTTGCTGTCGCCGAGGTGGACCCGACTGAGGTCAAGGGAGAGCTTCACCCTGGCGAATCCATTGAGCTCGACAAGTACGTGACCACACCCCCCATCCCGCCTGTGGTGGATATCTTCTTGCTGGAGGATGAGACGGGTAGCTTCTGGGACGACATCGAGAAGCTCAAAGCTTTGGCTCCGGCTATCTGGGATGCGATTGCCGGCACAGAGGTCGACTTCACCATGGGGGTAGGTGGTTTCCGCGACTTCGACCAGAGTCCCTGGGGGAGCCCGGATGACTGGGTTTACCGCCGGACCCAAGATGTGACCAGTGACAAGGCCAGCTTTGTGGCCGGGGTCGGTGCCCTTTCGGCTTCGGGCGGTGCTGATGGTCCGGAGGCGCAACTGGAGGCACTCCACTATGCTGCCCTTTCGACACACCCGGCCATCGATAGCAACGGCGATGGTGACACCACAGATCCCAACGACACGCCGATGGGCCAGCAGCCCACTTGGCGACCAGGCGCTCAGAAAGTGATCCTGCTGGCGACCGATGCCTCCTGTCACGTCACCGGCGATGCGGGCGGCTGGCCAGGCGATGCCGGCACCACCAGCGCGGCGGTGACAGCCAGCATTCTCGACGGTGAAGAGATCACGGTCATCGGCCTGACGCCGGGCGGCGCGGGGACGATCGCGTGCATTGACACTCTCGCCGCTGGGACCGGCGGCTCTGTGCAAGCCACGACCGCCACTGGGGAGGACATCAAGGAGGCGATCCTGGCCGGCCTTAAGGAGCTGACCACCGACGTCTGGTGGGAGACCGACTGCGGGCCGGAGCTCGAGGTGAGTCTCGACCCAGACGCGCACCAGGATGTGCCTGGTGACACCACGGTGACCTTCGCGGAGACCATTAAGGCCGCCAACGATGCCCTGCCTGACGAATACTGCTGCACAGTGACCTTCTTCGCCAACGAGTATCCGGAGGAGGGCGACGAGATTGGAAGGGAAGAGATCTGCATCACCGTGCTGGATGGCCGTATGACCGGCGGGGGCAGCATCCCTAGTGATGAATACATACGCGTCACGCACGGTTTCGAGCTCCACTGCGCCTCGGGCATGGGGCCCAACAACCTGCAGGTCAACTGGGACAAAGGCAACAAGTTCCACTTGGAGAGCCTGGACTCTGCCACGTGCAGCGACGACACGACCATCGATGAGAGCCCGCCTGTCGCAGGATTCGACACCTACGTTGGCTCTGGCACGGGCCGCTATAACGGCATATCCGGTGCCACCATCAGGTTCGAGTTCACCGACGCCGGGGAGCCTGGCAAGAACGACTTTGCCAATATCGTCATCCACGACGCTGGCGGCAACAATGTCCTGTCGGTCTCTGGCAACCTGAAGAACGGGAACCACCAGGCCCACGCACAATAAGCCCGGCGGAACAGATCAGGGGGAGGGAGCTTTTCCCCTCCCCCTGGGCTGCATAGAAAGCCAGATGGGATCAAGCAAACGGTTAGCACAGCGAAGAATTGGGGAGCATGCCCATCAAGATCGGAA
>DAOUDQ010000045.1:0-6232 GCA_034431045.1 Dehalococcoidia bacterium
TCCGCCACGAGCGGGGCCTGGACGCCCCCTTCTTTGTTCAGTACGGCCGCTATATGTGGGACGTCCTCCACGGCGACCTGGGCACCAGCTTTACCTACCTGGGCGTGCCCGTGGAGGACATCATCTTCGACAAGATGTGGGTCACCATCCAGTACAACCTGGTGGCGCTGTTCATCATCTTCGCCATCGGCATTCCCGCAGGCATCTGGGCGGCTCTCAGGCAGGGAACCTGGCAGGACCCCTTAACGATTAGCGTCTTTCTATTCTTCAGATCTGTTCCCGTCCTGGTGACCATACCTATCTTGCAGTTCATATTCGCCCTCAAGCTGGGCTGGCTGCCCAGCAGCGGCTGGGTGGAGAGGGACATCCTTGGCATGAAGATCGGCATCTTTGATGAGCGGATCATCATGCCCATTCTGGCCCTGTCCCTGCCAGGCATCGCCGGGGTGGCCCGCCTGATGCGCGCCCAGACCCTGGAGGTGCTGGACGAGGACTTTGTGCGGACGGCGCGGGCCAAGGGCCTGCGGGAGGTAGTGGTGGTCAGCCGTCACGTCGCCCGCAATGCCCTTCTGCCCATGACCACCATCGTCGGTTTCGCCCTGGTGGGCCTGCTGGGGGGCTCCCTGTTCGTGGAGACGCTGTTCGGAATCCCTGGCATCGGCCAGTTCATCTGGAAGGCCGTGTTCAACCAGGACTACGACGTGATCATGGCCGTCACCCTGATAACAGCCACCGCCTTCATCGTGGCCAACCTGGTCACCGACATTGCCTATGGATTCATCGACCCCCGCGTCCGCTTGGGCGGGGGAGGTCCGAGGTACTAGCATGGCGGAAGCGGAGCTGGCCCTAGAAGAGCCGATGGAAGAAGCCCGCCCACGCTTCGGCGCGACGGCCCTGCGGCGGCTCTTGCGCAAGCGGCTGGCGATGTTCTGCCTGGTGGTGATCGTTGTCATCTATCTGGCGGGCATCCTGGCCCCCTTGGTGACGCCCTACGGTTACAACAAGCAGGACCTGGACAACACCTTCGCCGGTCCCAGCCTGGCTCATCCCTTGGGCACCGACCGTCTGGGCCGTGACATGCTCAGTCGGGTGATCTGGGCCTCGCAGACTACGGTGATCATCAGCGCCGCCGCCATCTTCACCGGCGGCCTGGTGCTGGGGGTGGGCCTGGGCCTGCTGGCGGGCTACGTCGGCGGGCGGCTGGACAACTTCGTCATGCGGGTGGCCGATGCCTTCTTTGCCCTTCCCGATATCCTTCTGTTGCTTCGGATCACTGCCACTGTCAGGCCCCGCGTTGAGGGCCTGTTCGACAGGTTCGAATCGTGGCCCGTCGCCGGAGGTCTCGTTGAAGCGGGCGCCCCCGACTACTTCCTGGTGTTTGGCGCCCTGGCCTTGTTTGGCTGGGTGGGTATCGCCCGCCTCATTCGCTCCCAGGTTCTCGCCCTGCGGGAGAGCGACTACGTGCTGGCGGCGCGGGCTTCGGGCGCCTCCGTGGGGCGCATCCTGGCCAGACACCTCCTGCCCAACGTGGGCAACATCATCATCGTCAGCGTCACCTTGTCCCTGGGGGCCATGGCCGGCACGGAGATCATGCTCAGCTGGCTGGGCATCGGCATCACCTACCCCCATCCCAGCTTTGGCGCCATGATCGCCGACGGTAGTCATCTCAGTAGCCTGCGGGCTCACCCCCACCTCCTCCTGGTGCCGGCGACGGTGGTGGCCCTACTCCTGTTCTCCTTCAACCTCCTGGGCGACGCCCTCAACGACGTTCTGAGCCCGCGGCGACGGTGAGCTTGCTGGCTCCCTCGTAGAAGGGCGGCATGCTATAATACCTCTGCGGAGGCCATAGGGAAGGGTGAAAGTCTCCACCGAACGCATCCCTGAGAGCCAGGTCGTCCTAGAGATCGAGGTCAAGCCCGAGCGTCTGGAGCGGTCGCTGGAGCGGGCTTATCGGCGGCTGGCCCAGAAGACTGAAGTCCCTGGCTTCCGCAAAGGGAAGACACCGCGCCACATGCTGGAGCGCTACCTGGGCCGCGACGCCGTCATGCAGGAGGCGCTGGGGCTGCTCATCCCGGAGGTCTACAATCAGGCCATCGAGGAAGAGGACATCGATGCCATCGACTATCCCAGTATCGAGGTGGTGCAGCAGGAGCCGCTCATCTTCAAGGCTACCGTAGCCGTTCGCCCCAGCGTTGACCTGGGGAACTATCGAGAGGTGAGGGTCGAGCGGGAGCCGGCGACGGTGAGCGAGGAGCAGGTGAACGAGAAGCTTGAGGAGCTGCGCCATCGGTACGCCATCCTGGAGCCTGTGGACAGGCCCCTGCAGATGGGCGACCTGGTGCGAGCCGACGTTGGGGTCAGCGTGGACGGTCGCTCCGTGTTCTCCGAGGACGATGCCGAGTTTCGCCTGCGCCAGGACATGCCCATCCTGCTGCCGGGCTTCGTCGAGCAGCTTGTGGGGAGCGAGAAGGGCGCTGAGCGGCAGTTCAGCCTAGAGCTGCCCCAGGACTACCCTCAGCCGCCGCTGGCCGGCAAGACCTGTCTGTGCAGGGTTCTGGTGAAGGAGATCAAGGAGGAGAGCCTGCCGGACCTGACTGACGCCTTCGCCGCTGATGTGGGGGAGGGCTTCCCCAGCCTAGAGGCCTTGCGACAGCGGCTGGAGTCAGACCTGCGGGAGTCGGCCGAGCAGGAGGCGGATGCTCGCTATCAGGAGAAGGTGGTGGATGGGGTGATAGCCGGCGCCTCGGTGGAGTTTCCGCCGGTGCTAACGGAGCGGGAGACGGAGCATCTATTGCGCGAACAGGTCAGCTCCAGCGGGGCTGGGGACATCGAGCGGTACTTGAGGCAGGTGCGCAAGTCGGAGGAGGAGTTGCGCCAGGAACTGCGCTTTCAGGCCGTCGAGCGGATCCAGCGCTCGCTGGTGCTGGGCAAGGTGGCTGAGGTGGAAGGGGTCTCGGTGAGCGAGGAGGACATCGATGCCGAGATCGAACGCCTGGCAGCATCAGCGGGCCCGCGAGCGGACGGGGTGCGGAAAGTCTTCGGCAGCGCTGGCGGCCGCGAAGCCGTGGAGCGCTCTCTCCTCACCCGCAGGACCGCCGAGCGCCTGGTGGCCATCGCTTCGGGACAGGAGGCGCCACCACCGGCCGAGGCGGAGGAAGAAGCCAGCAAGAGCGAAGTCGTCAGCAAGGAGTGAAGCCCATGGACAGCAAGCCTGGCATGATAATTCCCTACGTGGTCGAGACCAGCCCGCGGGGCGAGCGCGCCTTCGACATCTACTCGCTGCTGCTGAAGGAGCGCATCATCTTTTTGGGCATGCCCATCGATGATCAGATAGCCAACCTGATCATTGCTCAGCTCCTCTACCTGGAGCGGGAGGACCCTGAGAAGGACGTCAACCTCTACATCAACTCGCCTGGCGGTGCCATCAGCTCCGGGCTGGCCATCTACGATACGATGCAACTGGCCCGCTGTGACATCGCCACCATCTGCGTGGGTATGTGCGCCAGCATGGCCACCGTCCTTCTGGCGGCTGGCACCAAGGGGAAGCGCTACGCCCTACCTCATTCCACCGTTCACATCCACCAGGCGCGTGGCGGGGCTACGGGAGAGGCCGCCGACATCGAGATCTATGCCAAGGAGATCCTGCGCAACCAGGAGCTCATCCGCGATATCTTGGCCAAGCACACCGGTCAGGAGCCAGAGCGCATCGCCCGCGACTCCGACCGCAACTTCTTTATGGACGTCAACCAGGCTAAGGAATATGGCGTCATAGACGAGGTTCTCCTGCGGCCGTAGACGAGCCTTTGCGGGCGCTTCAGCCCAGGGAGGCTTTTTTAACCCCTTGTTCCCCGAGTGGCTTGTCATACTTTTGGATGGGTAAGCGTCTGCTATAATAGCGGGAGTCGATTCTCTTGGGGGGACGATAGAAAGCTATGGCAGGTTCTCGCCGAAGCCGAACGCAGCAGTATTTTTGTTCCTTTTGCGGCAAGAACCAGGAGCAGGTGCGCCGTCTGATCGCTGGTCCTGGTTCTGTCTATATATGCGACGAGTGCGTTCAGCTATGCCACGAGATTCTTCAAGAGGAGTCGGTTCCCCCGCGCGGCCGCAAGGCTCCCTTCCAGCGGGTGCTGCCGCCCAAGGCGATCTATCAGCGGCTCAGCGAGTACGTGGTGGGCCAGGAGCAGGCCAAGAAGGTCTTGTCAGTGGCCGTCTATAACCACTACAAACGCATCGCTGCTGGGACCGGCCCGCCGACGTCGAGCTGGAAAAGAGCAATATCCTGCTTCTGGGCCCCACCGGCTGCGGCAAGACCCTCCTCGCTCGCACCCTGGCCAAGATTCTCGACGCCCCCTTCACCATCGCCGATGCCACTGCCCTCACCGAGGCAGGCTATGTGGGCGAGGACGTGGAAAACATTCTCCTGCGCCTCATCCAGGCGGCGGACTACGACGTCGCGCGGGCCGAGCGGGGAATCATCTATATCGACGAGATCGACAAG
Organism: Dehalococcoidia bacterium; assembly: GCA_034431045.1. Classification (GTDB taxonomy): domain Bacteria; phylum Chloroflexota; class Dehalococcoidia; order SM23-28-2; family SM23-28-2; genus SM23-28-2. The sequence goes on from DAOUDQ010000045.1 coordinate 4,499, forward strand.
ATCGCCCGCAAGAGCGGCGATAACCCGTCCATCACCCGCGACGTATCGGGAGAGGGGGTCCAGCAGGCCCTGTTGAAGATCATCGAGGGGTGCGTGGCCAATGTGCCCCCTCAGGGCGGTCGCAAGCATCCTCACCAGGACTTCATCCAGATCAACACCACCAACATCCTCTTCATATGTGGTGGTGCCTTCCTGGGGCTCGATGCAGTGGTCGATAAGCGCCTGGGCACGGGCAAGCGCACTCTTGGCTTCCGGGCCGGCCTCGCTCAAGAGGATGCGGTCAAGGCGCGCGATGAGCTTCTCACCCAGGTGGCGCCCGATGACCTCCTGGACTACGGCCTTATCCCCGAGTTCGTGGGCCGCCTGCCGGTGATCGTGCCTCTGCAATCGCTGGACAAGCAGGCCCTGATGGCTATCCTTACCGAGCCCAAGAACGCCCTGGTGAAGCAGTTTCAGCGTTTCTTCGCTCTGGACGGCGTAGAGCTGGTATTCACTGAGGACGCTCTGGAGGCAGCGGCCGAGGAGGCCCTACGCCACAAGATGGGCGCTCGCAGCCTGCGCACGGTGGTCGAGGACACCCTGCTGGACGTAATGTATGAGATCCCCTCCCATCCCGATATCAAGAAGTGCGTGGTGGATGCCGAGGCCATTCGTGGTCGCCGCAGGGCTATCGTGCTCAGCGGCGGCGGCCAGGCGGGGGAGCTTCTGGGGGAAGAGGCCCGCGGCGAGACGGCCTAGCCTGGCCCTTCCAGTCACGTACCCGATCATTGCCCTGAGTGGTTCGCCTTGACTTTCCTCTTTCTTCCTGCCTATGCTGAATTGCGTCTCATGGCCAAGCGTCGCCTGGATACTCTATTGGTGGAGAGAGGTCTGGCCGAGAGCCGGGAGAAGGCGCGAGCGGTGGTCTTGGCCGGCAAGGTGCTGGTTGGAGACAGGGCGGTCGCCAAGCCGGGGATGCTCATCCCTGAGGCGGCCGAGCTGCGTCTGCTCGCCAGGGCTCCCTACGTGAGCCGTGGCGGCGAGAAGCTGGTGCACGCTCTGCGGGCGTTTGGTCTGGATGTGCAGGATCTGGTGGCGGTGGATGTGGGCGCCGCCAGCGGTGGCTTCACCGATTGCCTCCTCCAGCACGGCGCTCGTTGTGTCTATGCCGTGGATGTAGGCTACGGCCAGCTGGATTATCGCCTTCGCCAGGACCCGCGGGTGGTGGCTATGGAGCGGGTGAACGTCCGCTACCTGCGCTCGCTGCCGCAAAAGGTGGACCTGGCCACGGTCGACGTGTCATTCATCGGGTTGGAGAAGGTGCTACCGGCGATAGCCCGACTGCTGAAACCGGGGGGGAAGATCATCGCCTTGTTCAAGCCCCAGTTCCAGGCCCGCCGGCGGGAGGTGGGCAAGGGAGGGGTGGTTCGCGACCCTTTGCTCCAGGCCAGCCTCATCGGGCGCTTCCTGGCCTGGGCGGTCGAGCAGCGCTTCCGCACCCTTGGTCTGACCCCTTCTCCCCTGCTGGGGCCGGCCGGCAACCAGGAGTTCTTCTTCCTCCTCCTGCCGTCAGGGAGAAAGGCGGGGAGCGTCTCGTGAGGAAGGTGGGCATCTGTTTCCACCCTCAGTGGGCTGCCGCTCAGGCATTCGCTCAGGAGGTGAAGGCAGCCGTCGCCCTCCGCGTGAGCGAGGTCTGGCTCACCTCGGCCTGGGACGAGGGAGAGGCTCGGCGCAACCTAGAGGGCACCGACCTGC
>DAOUDQ010000046.1:0-1574 GCA_034431045.1 Dehalococcoidia bacterium
GCTCATCTCTTCGTGGGATGCGTCACCCTCGGACCAAAAGGCTCGCATGAACTTCCCGCCGAGGCCCTGTGCCACCACAGCAGGCCTCCGGGCCAGATCCTGAAGAGTGAAATGTCCGTGCAGCCGGCCCGGCAGACAACACAGGATAGCCACCCCTGCTGCAGACCACACCAGGATGCGCCATCTTGTCTGCTGGAGATCTTGCAGAGCGACCATAGCCTCGACCGCCACTCTGGCGGTGAACAGAAACAGCGGGATGGTCATTATGCCCAGGGGCACTCGCTCCACGGTGACCGCCAGTGCCTCCAGACCGCCGAGTGCGAATGCAAACGCGCCGGCCCAACGTGGGAGAGCGGCGATCCGCTCCTCCAGTCCCAGCCATATCAGTTGCGCGACGATGATCGAGGCCAGGAGGAACGGGATGAGGAAGATGATGTCGGGAAGGGCGAAGATGAATAGCACCATGCCCTCGGCTGCGCCAAGAACGACCGCGGCCCATGCCACCGGCCCTGCTCGCGTCAGCCGTCCATCGAATCGCTTCGGGCTTGCCAGCAGGCGCAGCCTCTCCCAGTTCGGGGTCCCGAGAAGCACCTCACCCTCCGAAGATCGCGAGGTCACCCAGGCCGGCGAGGCCGTCGGGGCCACACACGGGGCACCCGGGACGCCGCGACACTGGAACGGCAATGAGCCGATGCTGGAGGGCGTCATAGACGAGGCGAGCAGGCACGGGCTTGTAACCGGAGAGCAGAGCGAGAAGGTTGTCGATTGCGTGAGCGACAGCGAGTAGGTTCAGGTGGCGAAGGGATCCGACTCTGTCGGCCTCGGCTTCTCCTCGTTCTTCCCTCTGTATCTGCTCCTCATCCCACCCAATGCAGCCGCCACACGAGACCCCGGGGATGAGGCTGCGCAACTCAAAACCGGCCCGCGCGAGGCCTGTGCTCGCCCCAATCGCTCCGGCGGTGAGCTCGAACACCGGCTTGTGGTACAGAGCGGCGAGCAATCCGATGTCTTTGCGCGCCGCTTCCCGATCAACGGCGGAGATCACCATGTCGCAGCGCCTTATCGCCTCAACCGCTATCGGCGCTTGCACGTTCGCCGGGACCGGGAGAATGCTGGCCCGCTCTTGATCGCTGAGGGCGACGGCAACAGCTTCCGCCTTGGACCGGCCAACATCCCGTGTCCCTACCCCTTCCATGCGGCCCACATTGCTCATGTCAACAAGGTCGTCGTCGATGAGCGCGATGCTGCCGGCGCCTACTCGGGACAGCTCACGAGTGGCCGGGGAGCCCATTCCTCCACTTCCCGCCACCACGAAGCGCAACTCAAGTAGACGTTGCTGTGCGTAGTCCCCGACTGCCTCCCTCTGTCTGCGGTACATTTCCCAATGCAGCGCAGGAGGAGCTTCACGCTGCAAGCTACCCATCCTGCACGACACGCGCTGCATGTGCAGTCCTGGTAGATTCACGCAATCGAGCGGACGGAGTTCCTGTGCGGCTGGATCCCACATTGCACCACCGATCTCACCATCAAAGCCCAGGCACACGAAGGCGGCCGCGACATCTTGGTAGCGGCGC
>DAOUDQ010000047.1:0-2442 GCA_034431045.1 Dehalococcoidia bacterium
AGCACCTTCTCCTGGCGCACGTACGTCCCCAACACCCTGGCGAAGGTTCCGTACAGCCTGGGATGAGGCTTGCCGCCCGTCGAGGGCAGGCCGTCCGAGCCGAACATGGCGGCCGGGTGCTGCATCACTCGCCGTACGTCCTCCTCGGCCATGCCGAACCCGATAGCCACCACCGACGGGTCCTCCTGAAGAAGGCTGCGAGCCGCTTCCAGCGGTGGCATGCCCTTCAGTCGCCCTAACTCCTCCAGCGTTTTCCCCTCCAGCTCAGGATGACGGGGCGCGCTGGCGATAAGGATCTCGTCTGGGGTGCCTTCATCCCGCAGTGCGCCGGCTACCAGCACGCCCAGCACCGTGCTGCCCGCGGTATATGGATAGACGTCCACCGTCACGTCCAGGCCACGGGCGCGAGCCTCCTCGATCAGCCGCAGCGATTCGGCCACCTTGCCCCAATTGGGCCGTCCCGACGCTTTGTGGTGCGATATCTCAACCGCTACGCCCGCCTCTTCGCCGATACGAATCGCCTCGCCAACCGCTTCGAGCAGTCGCTCGCCCTCGTCGCGGATGTGGCTGGCGTAGAGCCCTCCATAGGAGGCAACCACCCGGCACAGCTCAATAAGCTCGGCGGTGGTGGCGAAGATGCCCGGCGGGTAGATAAGGCCCGAGGAGAGGCCGATGCCCCCAGCCGCCAGCGCCTCCTCCAGCAGGTCCTTCATCTGGGCCAACTCCGAATCGCTGGAAGGCCGCGACTGCGTGCCCATGGCCGCCAGACGCAGGAGGTTGTGTGGCACCAGACAGGCCACGTTGGGGGAGGGCCCGGCGCTTTCCACCGCCTCGTAGTACTCTGCGGTCGTGCTCCACCCAAAATCGGCCCCTTCGCCGAGGACGTTGGCCACAAAGGTCTCATAATAGCGCCGATAGGCTGGCGAGACAGGCGCTGCCCCCATGCCGCAGTTGCCCACCACGTCGGTGGTGACGCCCTGCATCACCTTGAACTCCAGGCGTGGCGACTGGACGACGGCCAGGTCGTCGTGGGCATGAACATCGATGAAGCCGGGGGCGACCACCAGGCCCGAAGCATCTATCGTTCGGCGGGGGCCCTCGCCAAGCTTGCCCAGCGAGACGATGCGCTCGCCAGCGATGCCCACATCCGCCCGAAAGGCGGAGCGCCCGCTTCCATCAACCACTGTGCCCCCGACTATCGCCAGGTCGAGGCTGCCGCCCATGGCTGGCCCGTTGATCACTGCCACCGGGGTCTCCGTTAGGGCTGTTCAGAACATGCTTACCGCTTTGTGCTTGTGTCTCTCTGCGGCGCTATCGCCATTAGCCTCCCTTCCTCCACCTGTATCTCTACCTTTTCGCCTGGGGCCAGAGGGAGGAACTCCCCATCGAGGTAGAAGGGCAGGGCTTGAGGGCTAGCCAGGGTCACCTTCTGGACGCGATAGCGATGGGCCTTGGCCAGGTTCTCCCCTTTGCCGCGGATGATCTGAAGGACGTACCAGGGCCGCTGCCACGTTGGCACATCGCCCAGGATGAGCATGTGCAGGAAACCGTCGTCGGGCCTGGCGCCGGGCATGAGCCGAAAGCCGCCCTCCGTCTGGCAATTGCTCAGACTGGCCTGCAGGCTCTTGCCCCGGTAGATGAGTTCCCCGGCGGCTATCTCTACCTGCACGGGCTGGAAGCTTAGCAGCGCCCGGCAGAGGGTCGGGATGTAGGTAATGGGCGAGCCGGCGGCCTTGTCGGCCTCGCTCTGGGCCAGGCTGGCGACGACGGCACTCAGGCCCGCGCCGGCGGTGGTGGCGAAGTAGCGCCGCTCGTCGCCCCGCATGATCAGCCCCAGGTCCACTCGGCGAATGTGGCCCGCTCTGGCGATGGCCAGGGCCCGGTTCAGGTCGGTGGGGATACCCAGGCTAGCAGCGAAGTCGTTGCCTGTGCCCACTGGCAGCACGCCCAGGGAAGTCTGGAAGCCGGAAGCGGCGATTCCGTTTATCACCTCGCCGATGGTGCCATCGCCGCTCACCACGGTAATCGCGGGGTGGCCGGCCGCTGCCGCCTCCCTCGCCAGTCGCTCGCAGTCGCCGGGACCGCGGCTGATGGCCAGCATGTCGCCCGGTTCGAGCAGAGACTTGACCCGGTTAAGGGCCTTCCTGCCTCTGCCTCTGCCCGCCGCGGGGTTAACCAGGAAATACATCACGCGTTGGCCGTGTCTATGTGAGCCCGAGGCTTTGAGCCACCTCGCTCAGAGAGACATCCAGGGCGTCTAAGACCTCGTCCACCTCCTCTGCCTTGATGATCAGAGGCGGCATGACCTGGAGGGTGGAGGGCCGCAGATGGGCGTAGATAGAGATCACGCCGTGCTGGCCCATGGCCCGCGCCATCAGGGGCCCGCACATGTCGTTGGCCATGTCCAGGCCGATCATCAGCCCCCGCTGGCGCACCTCGGAG
>DAOUDQ010000048.1:0-17514 GCA_034431045.1 Dehalococcoidia bacterium
CACCGACGACGACACCGTCCTCGATGGCCCCGACAACTGCCCCCTCGTGCCCAACCCCGATCAGGCCGATACAGACGGCGACGGCATCGGCGATGCCTGCGACTCCTCCCCCTCGCCTGTTGGCGGCATCGCCGAACTCCCCGACGTGGCCCAGTCGGCAGCGTCTCAGTCCGATTCGCCGCCCGGCAGTTACATCGCGTTGGGCGGTCTCGCGGTCCTGGGGGTCATCGCTATTACCGCAGGGGCCTGGTACGCCAGGAGGCGGTGTCAAAGGTAGAAGCTGTCTGGCACCGCCCAGCCAGCCTACTGCGTCACCGGAGAGCCAGAGCTAATCCCCCTGGCCCTCCTCGCGCTCGTAGCCGGCGACGAAGCGGCGGCGGGTGAACTTCTCCAGCACCTCCGGGCTCGTGACCAGGGGCTCGGCGTAGGCCTTGATGTCGGGCAGGTCCTCCAGCCGGAAGTCGTCCCGCCTCAGGCGGGCCAGCCCCTCGGCGATGGCCTTTCGCTTGCAGTCGCACAGCAGCTCCATGTACTCCTCGATGGTCCCCCGGCAGGTCAGGAAGTGGACGTGCACGTCCCACTCCCACTGGGGCCGTAGCACCCGCGAGAAGGCCTGTGCCATTACCCACGGCACCCAGTCGTCCTACCAGACGCGGATGACATTCTGGCACCCCACAGGCGACTTGCCTGCTCGTGATAAGCAACGCCCCATAAGCAGAGCTTATGGAAGGTTATGGAATTGAGCACCCGCGGCTGCCAGGGGGGAGATCACCTGCCGACGGAGCAGGAGATCGGGTTGCCCCGCGCCCAGACGATGGCCGACAGGATAGAGGCCGCTCTCCAGTAGACGGCACTAATCGGCAAGACGCTCGCAGTGCCCCCCCCGCTCCGCGGGGTGCCTCTGTGTTTAGCAAGGCCTTGACAAATGTGAGAACATGTGTTCCACTTCTTGAGGTGGTATACTACATTCCGGCCTGTTTGTGGTGCGAGGCCATGGGGTTTGAACGTAGAGAACGAAAGTCCCGCTTCATCCACCTGAACGACACCGCCAGGCCCGGGCTGGTTTGTGGCCCTTTCTGGGCGATTAGCTACTATATCGGCTGCCCCTTCAAGTGTTCCTACTGCTACCTTCAGGGAACCTTCCGTGGCAAGGTCGACCCAGTCGTCTACACTAACCGCGAGAGGCTCCTGGCTGAACTGGACGAGTGGTTGGCGCGTCCAGGCAAGCTCAGGCTCAACGCTGGCGAGGTAGAGGACTCCTTGGCCCTTGACGGGCTCATTCCCCTTGTGGATGACCTGGTGCCCCGTTTCGCAGCCCAGCACCGACACAAGCTGCTGCTGGTGACGAAGTCAACGAACATTCGCCGTCTGCTAGAACACGACCCCAAAGGGCAGGTCATCGTGGCCTTCTCAGTCAATGCTCCCTCTGTGGCGGAGCGGTTCGAACTGGGCGCTCCGCATCCGTTGAAGCGTGCCGAGGCGGCCGCCAGGGTGAAGGATGCCGGGTACTATGTGACGCTGCGTTTGGACCCGATGATTCCAGTGGAGGGATGGCAGGCAGCCTACGCCGACTACATACATCGGGTTTGCGAGACCTTTCAGCCAGACCAGTGGACGCTAGGGAGCCTGAGGTACTTTCCCACGCTTCCCATGTGGACCGCCAAGTTGGGCCGCAGTACGGGGGTTTACGGTTTCCCTCGCGAGAGGTCGCCGGAGGACGGCAGGTGGCGAATTCCCCTGGACATGCGCGCGGAGATGTACCGGGAGGCGATGGGTCACATACGGCAGCATGATGGGAATGTCACTGTTCGATTGTGCAAGGAGACGGCCCCCCTGTACGACAGGCTTGGCCTCCAACGGAAAGGGTGCTGCTACCTGGCGGCGATGAGGGACGATGACAAGGACGTCCAACTTCTTTGACCACCTGCGTGATCACACCGAGATTAAGCTGCGCATCCTGGGCAAGTTCATCGTACCTTGGAGCGCGAAGCTTGGCTACAAGACTCGCGTCCGTGGCGGCAAGCAGATTTGGTACGTTGACGGGTTCGCTGGCCCGGGCAGGTACGGAGACGGCGCTGAGGGATCGCCTATCATTGGTGCTAGCCGGGCTTTGTCGGTGTTGCGCGCAGGGAGCGGGCACATTCTGGGCTGCGTGAACGTTGAACTTGACTCAAGCAGGTACGAAGCCCTCTGCCGGGAAACCAGGCCCTATGAGCAGGATGGAGTACCAGTCTACAATTTCAAAGGTGACTTCTCTGAGGTTATTCCGGAAATCTTGGAAATCGTCGGGCAGGACGATGCCATGCTTGTGTTCATCGACCCCTTCGGTGTGAGGCCCCTCAAGTTCGACAACCTGAAGCCTCTCGTCTCCCGCCAGGGCGAAACAGATCTATTCCTCACATTTCACACGCCTGCCGTTTCCCGGCTCGTGACGGAATATCCGGACTACGTCACTGAGGCCGTCGGCTCTGACGACTGGCGTTCCGGCTGGCCCAGCCGCGGGGTTCAGGCGGTACTGGACACGCTCTCAAGGAACCTAAGAGAACTCGGCCAGTTTTTTGCCGTCGCCTGGTATGCGATCCGTTCCGAAAGAGAGGCCGCCGCGAAATACCATCTCGTCCTCGCTAGTCGCAGCTATCATGCCTTCGAGTTGGTGAACGACTTTGTGTGCCAGGAAGAGAAGGCCCTCGATCGCAAGTACTACGCCAAGCTCGCTCAGTCAAGCTTTCTGCCCCTTATTGACGCCGGGGCGTCGGAGAACAGGCTTGTTGCTGCCATCTTGGAGTTTGGGAACTCGCACCCGAAGACCATGCGCCATCAGATCGTCCAGCACGTCGTCCTTGCCCATTGGGGCCACTGGCACACAGGCGAGATTAAGAGGGCCGTGGGGGGCTTGATAGACGCGGAGAGGATCCTTCGGGAAAAGAGGGCTCCTGCTCGCATCGACACTGACCCTCTCACGTTCGCCTAGTCTGCCCCCTTCTCCTGCTCCTCCTCCAGCCAGCGCTCGAACTCCGTCTCCGGGTCGTGCACCCCCAGCTCGTCGGCTGCCCGGCGGCGGGAGTGGATGCCCGCCGCCACCGGGCGCAGCGAACCGCTCCCAACCTACGCGGCTGCAGTCTCTTCGACCCGCAACCCGAGGAGATGCCTAAACGGCTAGCTAGTCTCCCGCGATTGAGATCGTGGGCAACAGCGGCTGTCCCCCGGCCGGCCGGGTAGCCAGAGTTGGGTCGCGTCCCGGCCAGCAGCTTCGGCGCGTGGCCCAGGGGATAGCTGCGTGCCCGTAATCATAGCCAGAGAGCCTGCCTGAGAAGCAGGAGCTCTATCGGGTGACGATCGGTGCCAGCAGGTGCCCGGGATTGTCAATCAGGACGTCGTCGCCGGAGGGTCCTCTGGCCTGTACCCTCCGTCGTCAGGGAAACGCAAGCAAGCCTTCAGGTGTTCATTTAGGAACTGCCTATACAGATTCCGGAAGTTGCTGACGACCCACACGTTCGCTAAGGCTGGCCCAGACAGCTCCGCGTGTCAATGGTCCAGATATGTAAGGGTTTTGGCACCCCACAAGCTGGACCCCGAGCCACTGCCCCCGCCCAGGATGGTCTGGGCCGGATGCTGGAGGGCATCTTTCGCGCCCATATGGTGCACAAATGGCTCGCTCGTCTGGATGGCGTCGGCGTGCCCTGCGCGCCCATCCTCGGCCGGCGGGATCTTCTCACCGACGAGCATCTGCTGGCCAACGACCTCATCACTGAGCACAAGCAGCCCCAGTGGGGTCTCATCCGCCAGACAGAGCTGCTGGTCAAGCTTTCCCATGTGCCCGGCCATCTCCAGGGGCCGGCCCCCAACCTGGGCCAGCATACGGACGAGGTGCTGGCGGAGCTCGGCTATGACCAAGAAGAGATAGCACGCCTCAGAGAGGGGAGGAGCGGTGCCTAGGGAGGAAGGGAGCGGTGGTGTGAGGTGCCACGAACCCCATCCGTCTGTAGAGCGTTGATCTGCTGGCTCAGCCAGCTCAACGTCTCAACGATCCAGATACGGATAGAGTTTTGGCACCCCACACGGAGACTGCACCACGAGTACGGGTCAATGGTTGCTTAACCTGGGAAGAGACGGACGGGATTTTGGCATTCGAGAGCCCATATAGATCATACGGTTGATCAGATCCTACGTCGAGTTCGGCAATAGTCCCGTCCATTAAGCGCCCTGGCCGAGAATTCGCCTTGAATCCGAATAGTACAGCAGCTTCGCTCTACGCAAAATCAGCGGAAGCGTTGCTGACGGATTGGGCGATCTAGGCCGACGGCTAGGGCAGTGAGCTGAATCCGTACAACAACGAGGAAGCGATGGCGCAGCTGGTGGAGAGGTTCCAGGAACCGCGATGGCTCCCTAGAGGGACTCGGGTCCGTCCTCCTTACTGCACGCCGAACGCGGCCACAAAGGTGACGATTGTTGTGTTGCCGCTGCCCACTTGGCCGGATGCGCCCATGTCCGTTTCGCTCGTGGGTGTGGCTGCGACAAGCAACTGGCTGCTCACCCCACTAGGCCGGACTTGTAACGGGCGCAGCTCAAGCATTCAGCCTTAGGCTGGCCGCCGTTGGCTAGCTCCACCGCCAGCCAGCAAGGCAGGTACGGTCGGGGATAGGCAGGACAGCGACTCCTCTCGGCCAGCGAGCACCCCTTGATCTGCCAGCAACGTCGTCCCGCTGCTCGTCGAGGGGGAGCCCTGTCAGGGATGGCATCAGCCGGATCGGCAGCAGGACATGGAGCCAGACCTGTTTCTCGCCGCTGATAGGAGCGTTGTATCACGTAGCCCACTCCGAACAGCACCGCCAGCGGTGTGCCAAATGTCGCGAGAATCAGCAACACATCAGTCATCGCCATCCAACCCCCTCTGCTGGACCCTCGGCCAGCTTGTACACTTGCCGAGGGGCGCAGCTTCAGCACTCAAGTTCAAGGCGACTCGCTAAGCCCTGCCTCACCCCTAACGATGGTAAGCCGCCATGGCAGGGGTGCGGCGCTTCTGGTAGTGAGCGCTGATGATTTCCAGCTGTCGCGAAAGGCTCCGAGCCTCCTCCAACTCCGCGCGAATAGCGGCGGCATGGCCGGCATAGGGGTGTTGCGCCGACAGGGGCCGACGCTGAAGGCCGCGGCGGTAAGCCCAAATGCTCGCGCGCTGCCGCCTCAGCCTGGCTCTCCGAGCCTCCTCCCACTCCAGGCCTCGTCCAACCGGCTGGTCAACCCTGAGAACGTGCACGCCCTCGACCCAGCTCTTCGCCATGACCTCGCGGACCAGGAAAATGAGCCTTGTTATGGGGGCCTCCACCCTGGCCACACAGTCATAGAGGCCCGAGACCGGTTCGACGTACTCGACCTCAGGCAGCGCCCACAGCTCGTCTAGCGCCTCGAGACACCCGTTATGCCGGACAGCCTCCGACGCTCTAATCAGCAAGTAAGCGCTGGTCGCCATCTCCCTAACCTCCTACCTGCTCAACCTTCTTCAGGCCGCTCTCTCCGACCCAATCTCGACCTGCACTGGTGCCAGCTCGTCTAGGATCACTACCCGGGCGGCCGCTCCCACAAGCGAGGCGAACTCTTGGGGGTCACCGCCCGTGCCATAGCCATAATGGATGGGGATGACCACTTTGGGCTGGATAACTTTCACCGCCTCGGCGGCCTCCTGCCCGTCCATGGTGTAGATGCCGCCGATGGGAAGAAGAGCTATATCGATGCTGCCTAGGCTGGCCATCTCAGGTACGTGGTCGGTATCGCCAGCATGGTAGATAGTCTGGCCGCCCAGATTAAAGACGAAGCCAACGTTGGACCCACGGGGATGGATGTAGTTGTAGCCAGCCACGGCGCGAACGTCCACGCCTTTCTCGCTGACCGTCTGCCCCTCCCCAATGGGCATCACTTTGCCCGGAACCTTCCCTTGTAGCTGGGGGACACAGCAAGCGTTGGCCACGATCACTGTATGATCGTTCGCCACCGCCTTTATGGAGGTGATATCTAGGTGATCGAAATGGTCGTGGGTGATTAGAATGAGGTCGGCTTTCTCCCCGTCCCGAACGAGATGAGGATCGATGTATAGGACTGCATCGCCCATAATGCGGAGGCCACTCTGGACGAACCACTCGAAGTGGACTCCATTGATGGTGGTGCTTCCGGCCATGCCTTCCTCCTCAATCCAACATTAATCTACAGCCTCGCCTGCCATGCGCCATCCGACATATGGCCGATCTTGGAGTAGGCCATTTCGCTTAGGGGTCTCCCGAGCCGGAGTAGCGCGGATCTGCTTTTCCCGCTCTGACGTGCCGGTATAAGAAAGCATGAAATGATCGCCGATCGTCTCTCGGCAGCCACTGGCAGTGATCATTGCTATCAACGGCTCGCCACCCACCCTGGAATCTTCAGAAGCGGTTTCCGAAATGGCGAGGCTTGCCAGCTCGCAAAGCTGGCCGACCGTCATTGAAGGGGCGTAAAACCTGCTGATGAGATATTCGGCAATCCAGACGATGCCAGAGGCGTCCCAACCGGTAGTTGATATCAGGGGCTGAAAGCCTTCCCACTCGTATATACTGCAGATGCGCGGCTGGCTATAGATGCCCCATGCGTCGCGATCGAGACCAGCAAAGATGAAACCGACAGGTGGTTTGCTTCCGGATTGAATCCTGTGAGTGACTTCGTCGTAGGCGGCGATCAGAAACTGTGGGGCAAACTCAAACAGGGAGCTTATCCCGTCGATCTCCCTCTCTCGGGCCTCACGGATAAGCTTCTCTATCAAGTACACGCCAAGATCGCCCCGCCCGCACAGGGCGACGCCAACGTGGTCGGACACCTGAAATATCTTTCGAGACGTGTCTGTAAGGAGCCGTCTCTCTTCCTCCTCGATAGCGGTACGCCTGTCACCAGCGAGAACAACCCCGTCGGTACCTGCCAGTGCCAGAACCAGCGTCACCTGCGCACCCCCGCTGCTATCGACCATGAAATGCTGGGTGTACGAATTGCTACCTGACAGCGGCTAGCCAGCGGCAGCAAGTTGGCTATCACCACACTGCCCCTTGTTAAGTTTATCACAAACGTAACGGATGCGTTACCCGCTTGCGTAACAAATATGTTACATCTACTGCTCCCAATGATTCACTCATCCCTTCCTGAGCTCTCATCGTCGTGTGTTTACGTCCAGCAGGCCAGTGCCGTAAGATATTGTCATGCGTGGTAACTCAAGTAACGACCAGGTTGAGGAGGCCAGGGTTTCCCAGGCTCGCCGAGCGAGGCAGGAGAGGTTTGCCTCAGCAGAGATCAGCTCGGGACGTGCGGAAAAGACCCGGCGCGAGCGCAAGAACCGCCACTTGACGAGGATGTGGGCTAGCCCTCAGCGGGTTCAGGCCGTCGACCGCTTCGGGCAGCATCTCGATGTCTTGGTGGAGACCGCCACAGGGCTCGCCTTCACGGCTGAGCCTGAACCCGTGCTGGAGAGCCTGGTGCATAGCGCCCTGCACGCTTTTCCGCCGGCCGATCTAGGCGTCGTCTTCCTGTACGACGAAAAGGCCCGCAAATTGGTGCCATCAGCTGCGTTAGGCTACGACCTAGAGAAGCTTTCCCACGTGAGGCTTGAGCGGGGCCAAGCCGTTGCTGGCAAGGTCTTCAGCACGGGAGAGCCTCTGGTATGCAATACGCCCCGCCAGGTAGCGCAAGCTCTCAGGGACTTGCCCATCAGCAGCCGCAACCAACTGCTCGCCGCCCGGCGTGGCGAGATGCCTTTGTCCATGGCTGGCTTGCCTCTGGAGGCCCGCGGCCAGACCATCGGATGCCTAGTCTTGGGAAGCTTGCGCCAGGCCGGCGCTTTCCCGAAATCTGCGATTCGACTTCACTCCGCCTGCGCCAGGTACGTGGCTGCCGTCCTGGATAACGCCCGGCTGATGCGAGAGGTCGCCGAGATGCGAGCCTTGGAGGAGGCGGACCGGGTCAAGAGAGAGTTCTTGTCCTACGTCACTCACGAGTTGCGCACGCCCCTAACGGCCATGAAGATGTCCGTCGATACCCTACTGGCGTCTCGGAGGCCGGAGGAAGCGGACGGCGCAAGGGACAAACTATTGCGAAACATAGCCCGCAATACTGACTATCTCAACCGCGTGATTGACGACCTACTTAACATGACACGGCTACAAAGCGGCATCTTGAGACTACGCCGCGAATGGGTGGAACCCAAGGAGGTGATCCTCGATAGTGTCGAATCCGTGAGGTCTCTGGTCGAGGCTAGGCATCAACATTTGCGAGCTGAGGTGCCTCCCCGTCTGCCACCGCTAAGAGCTGATAGGGCACGGCTCAGGCAGATCCTTGTCAATCTTCTGGTCAACGCTTCGCTAAACACGCGAAGAAGAGGGATCATCACGCTCAGAGCTGAGGAGCAGGAAAGCTCCTTGGTCGTCAGCGTCAGTGATACCGGACCTGGCATCCCCAAAGAGGAACAGGAGCGCATCTTTGAAAGATTTTACCGCTCCTCGCGGGCTAGGAGGGCCCACCGAACGGGTTTGGGATTAGGCTTGCCTATTGCTAGGGCTTTGATAGAGCTGCACGGCGGCCGCATCTGGGTCGACAGCGAACCTGGCAAGGGCAGCACGTTCTTTATCTCCCTGCCCAAGGTGGTGGCTGAAGATGAAGGTTCTGATTGTTGACGATGACCCCGACGTGGTGGAAGCACTGACCCTGGCCTTCGACCTGTTGCAACCAGAATGTGCGGTGTCCGAGATCTATAGTGGCGAAGCCGCTGTGGAGACCTTTTTCCGAGAGAGCCCAGACCTGGTGGTGTTGGATATCATGCTCCCCGAGATGGACGGCTACGAGGTCTTGCGGCGTATTCGCCAGGTCTCCGATGTGCCGGTGATCATGCTTACGGTGAAGGAAGAGGAGATGGACAAGGTGAAGGCGCTGCGCATGGGGGCAGACGACTACATTGTCAAGCCGTTTGGCACCCTCGAGCTGCTGGCCCGCATCAGAACCATTCAGCGGCGGCTGGGGGTGCGGCCAGAGCTAGCTGAGCTTGCCCCCCTGGTCTGTGGTGACCTGCGCATCGACTTGGTAGAGCGGCAGGTCACTGTGGCCGACCGGCCGGTGAAGCTCACCCCTACGGAGTACGGCGTCTTAGTTTGTCTGGCCCGCGATGCTGGGCGGGTGGTGACGGCCAGGACTCTGTTGGCCAGGGTCTGGGGCCCCGAATACGGGGACGATCTCAACTGCCTCAAGGTGTGCATTCAGCGCCTTCGCGGGAAACTAGAAAAGGCTTCCTCTCAGCGTGATTACATCGTCACTGAGAGAGGAGTCGGCTACCGGCTTGTGACGCCTGACTAAACCAGGTCCCTGTAGCGACCGACCCTTTTGACCTTCGGTAGGCGGGAGAGGCCCGCCTTTTTTGTATCGCGAGGCCGATGAAGTTCCTATACGGTTGTTCAATGTCTGAGCAACCCGCCCCTGTTTGATCGCCAATTGTGACCCATTTGTTCCGCTAAACGCAGCATCCGTTACCCGATCCGCAACCTTAGGCTGGTATATGAAAAGGGGTGTGCTGAGAGCGGCTCTGGAAAGTCGCGCGGCTCGGTGCCTATTTGGCAATCGCTGCCTGTTCTCGGGCTCACTACTGCCGCGAAGCCGTGTGGAATTGCAGGCGGTGGAACACGAGGCGGAGACAGGGAATATCTCGGGGGTTGGTTAAGGAGGTTGGGTACCCTGGAGGACCAAAGAAGGATCGGCGTATACATCTGTCGCTGGGCAACTAGTATTGCCGGCACTGTGGATGTTGACGAACTAAAGGACTTTGCCAGTCAGCTTCCCTCGGTGGTGGTGGCGCGGGGCTGCGATGCTGGTTGCTCCGAGCCGGGGCAGAACATCATCAAGGAGGACATCCAGAACCTCTCGCTTGATCGAGTGGTCGTGGCTGCCTGTTCGGCCCGTATGCAGAGGATTGCCTTCAGACGCGCTTGTCGTGAGGGGGGCTTGAACCCCTACCTCCTTCAGATTGTCAACATCAGCGAGCGGCGGTCTTCGGTTCACGGATATGGCAACACTGAGAAGGCCAAAGCCCTACTTCAGGCTGCTGTCCGGAGGGCGTACTATCTGGAGCCTCTCCAAACAAGCGAGATGTCAGTAAACCCTAACGTTTTGGCAATCGGCGGCGGCATCGGCGGAATCCAGGCTGCCCTTAAGATCGCTGACACTGGCCAAAAGGTCTATCTGGTAGAGCGAGAGCCATCCATCGGTGGCCGCATGATGCAGTTCGACAGGGTCTTCCCCACGCTAGAGAGCTCGTCCTATATTCTCGCGCCCAAAATGGCCGCCGTTGCTTCCCATCCCAACATCGAGCTTATGACCTACAGCGAGGTGGAGGAGGTCTCCGGCTGCATTGGCAACTTCAAGGCCAAGATCAGGAAGAAGCGTCGCTACGTGGACGAGAGCAAGTGCACGGGCTGCGGGATCTGCATTGTGAACTGTCCCCTAAGAGCGCCTAGCGAATTTGATCTGGGTTTGGGCAAGCGCAAGGTCATTTACACATCCTTCCCTCAGGCTGTACCCAACATCCCAGTTATCGATCGGGACAGGTGTCTCTACTTCGATAGAGGCACCTGCCGCGTCTGCGAGAAGCTCTGCGAGCCTCGGGCCATCGATTTCGACCAGCAGGAGCGCATCGAACAGGTAGAAGTGGGGGCGATAATCGTGGCCACTGGCTACGACCTCTTCGACCCCTCTCCTCTAACTCAATACGGCTACAAGCGCCTGGACAACGTTTTTACCAGCCTGGAGTTTGAGCGGATGTGCAGCGCCACCGGCCCTACCGGCGGCGAGATCCGCCTGAACGATGGGGCCGCTCCCGAGCGTGTGGCCATCGTTCACTGCGTGGGCAGCCGTGATCAGGGCTACTTCGACTACTGCTCGCGGGTCTGCTGCATGTACGCCCTTAAGTACTCCCTCCTGATAAGAGAAAAGACCGATGCCGATGTCTACCAGTTCTACATTGACATGCACTGCTCTGGCAAAGGCTTCGAGGAATTCTACCGCCATGCGTCTGCCCAGGGCACCAACTTTGTGCGAGGTGAAGTCACTGAGGTCACCGACCAGGCTATTACCGCCGAGGAGAGGGGCAAGCTGACCGTTGTCGCTGAGGACACCTTGCTGGGGAGACCGATACGCATCCCTGTGGATATGGTCATTCTCTGCCCGGCTATGAAACCGCGGAGTGACACGGAGGAGGTGGCCAGACTTCTTGGTCTTAGTCAGGGAGCTGATGGCTTCTTCCTGGAGAGGCAGCCCAAGGTGGAGCCGATAGCCACTTCCAGCGACGGGGTGTTTGTGGTCGGCTGTGCCCAGGGCCCCAAGGACATCACCGACACCGTAGCTCAGGCTTCGGCGGCGGCGGCAGAAGTGTTGGCGATGATTAACCGGGGTAAGGTCGAGAGCGAGGCAACGTCTGCCCTCGTGGATGAGAGCCTTTGTTCTGGATGTAAGGTCCGTCCAGCTGCCTGCCCCTACGACGTCATGTCGTTTGTCAAGGAGAGGTAAAGTGCGCCAAATGAGCGATGTCCTGTGCAAAGGGTGCGGGCTGCGCATTGGCGCTTGTCCGGCTGGAGCGATCACTGCCGGCCGGTTTGGCGACAAGCAGATCCTTGCCAAGATCGAGGGCCTGCTCAAGGATGCCAAGCCGCCCCTGGTGGCTGTCTAGAGCGAAAGGAGAGAACCACGCGGATCCTTGTTCCCCTCGACGGCACGCCCGAATGCGAGATGCCGCTACCCCTGGCGCAACAGTTGGTTAGCGAGCTCGACGCTGAGATCTACCTGGTGCGGGTGGTCGTGTGGATCGACGCCTTCAGCGGACTCAGGTTCGACCCCGACATCCTGCGGATGATTGAGGATGCGAAGAGATATCTGGTCGAGCTGGCGTCCCGCTTCGAACTGCCGGCGGATCGCACGGTGCCCATTGTCCCCTACGGTGACAATGCAGCCAAGGAGATCATCACCGTCGTCGAAAACGAAGGCATCCACCTCATCATCATGACCAGCCGGTGCAAAGACTGGCTCCAGCGGCTGGCCCAAGGCAGCGTGTACTGCGACGTGGTTCATTCTCGGGTTTGCCCGGTCTGCGTGTGCCCCTACCCCGCGGCTGGGGCACCAGTCGATGTCGCGCAGTGGCGACCAAAGAAGCGACCGATGCGAATGCTATTCGCCGTTGACGGTTCGGCTGGATGCGAGGCATCGCTACGCGTCGCAGCAAGATGGGTTCGCGTCCTGAACGCGGATGTCTACTTGCTGCAGGTGCTCGATCGCTCCGCGAGCATAAGGGGGCATGTGCATCGCGAGCCTGAGTGGGAAGGAGGTACCAAGGCTGAACTACTGGTCATGATAGAGAACGTACGGACGTACCTGCGCGAGCTGGCGTGCCGCTTCGAGCTGCCGGCGGACCGCACGGTGCCCCTTGCCTGGTGCGGCGACAATCCAGCTAAGGAGATCATCACCGTCGCCCAAGACGAACACATCGACCTCATCATCATGGCCAGCCATTGTCGGAGCTGGGTCGGGCAACAGACCCAGGGCAGCGTGTGCAGCGAGGTAGTCCGTTCGAGAGTCTGTCCCGTTCTGTGCGTGCCGCTGCCCGGGGCGCAGCTCGGCCGTCAACGTCGGGGGGTACTGGCGAGGCAGCGCTAGGCGCCCGACTAATGCCTGCCCCTAGAGATCTCTTGGTGGGGCAATGTGTGGTGGCTGAAGATGAAGGTGCTGATTGTTGACGATGACCCCGACGTGGTGGAGGCACTGACCCTGGCCTTCAACCTGTTGCAACCACAATGTGCGGTGTTGGAAGCCCGCGATGGTGAAACCGCCGTTGAGACTTTTTCCCGCGAGAGCTCAGACCTGGTGCTGCTGGACATTATCCTGCCGCAGATGGACGGCTACGAGGTTCTCCGTCGTATTCGCCACGTCTCCGATGTGCCGGTGATCATGCTTACGGTGAAGGAAGAAGAGACAGACAAAGTGAGAGCCCTGGGGATGGGGGCCGACGATTACGTCGTAAAGCCATTTAGCGCCCTCGAGCTGCTGGCTCGCGTCAAAGCCATTCAGCGGCGGCGGGAGGTGGAGCCGCAAGTGGCGGAGGCTACCCCGCTGGTCTGTGGTGACTTGCGCATCGACTTCCTGGAGCGAAAGGTCACTGTGGCCGACCGGCCGGTGAAGCTCACCCATACGGAATACGGCCTGTTGGTTTGTCTGGCTCGTAACGCTGGGCGAGTCGTCTCGGCCAGGGCCTTGTTGACCAGGGTCTGGGGCCCGGGATACGCGGAGGACCTGAGCCGTTTAAAGATGTGTGTTCAGCGGCTTCGCGGGAAACTGGAAAAGGACCCCTCTCGGCCGACCTACATTGTGACTGAAAGGGGAGCAGGCTACCGGCTTGTGATGCCTCGGTGACGGCTTCTCCACCATAAACAGGGGCTATTATCCGCTCCCTTGATTATTGCGAAGCGGAGGGCGACCAAATTTTAGAAATGGGGAAGGAAGTGAGAGCGATGACATGGCTGCCGCGTCTCGGCTTCACCTGAGCTGAGGGGAGAGCCTATGGGCGTGGCGCGGGTTCTGTACTGGTCATCTGCTCAAACGGCGGTTCCTGATGGCCGATTGCGAATCGCTGCACATTCCCGCGTAGATTCGCTTTGTCGGTTTAGTTTGGCGCAGGAGTAAGGAGCACGGGTCATGGCACAAGTTGCCTCAGAGGAAGAGCGGAATTCATTGACCCAGGCGTTCTTTGACCGCATCGCGGCCGTTGCAGAGGGAGAGAAGGTCAAAGCGTGCATTCAATGTGGTATATGCAGCGGCTCCTGTCCCCTCGGCTACGCTATGGAGTATGCGCCGCGAAGGCTCATCGCCAGCCTGCGGGCGGGCGCAATGGAACAGGTCCTTCGGAGCAACACGCCCTGGTTGTGCGTCGCCTGCTACACCTGCACCGTCCGTTGCCCGAGCGCCGTCGGCATTACCGATATCCTGTTCCCAGCGATGAGGGAAGCGTTGCTGATGCAGGGGGTTGGCATCCCTGGGGAGCTGCAAACGGCTCTGGAGAACACTTTTCGCCATGGCAACCCCTTAGGGGAGCCGCAGAGGAAGCGGGCTGATTGGGTCCAAGAAGTAGACGTTCCGGTCACCATCCTCTCCGCAGCTCCGCGAGAGGTGGACATTCTCTGGCTGGTGGAGTGCTATCCTTCCTATCATGCCCGGGCCAGAGAAACAGTCAAGGCGCTGGCCCGGACGCTTCATGCTCTGGGAGCAGACTTCGGCATCCTGGGGCAAGAAGAGCGGTGCGTGGGGGATTCCCAGCGCTTGGCCGGAGAGAACGGCCTCTTCGAAATGTTGGTCGAGGAGAACGCCAAAACCTTCGGCCGCTTCCAGTTCAACCAAATCGTTGTCAGCGATCCTCATGCCTACAACGCTCTAAGGAACGAATATCCCAAATACGGGGTTAGCTATCCGGTGCAGCACTACACCCAGTATCTGGCCAGCAAGTTGGATGAGCTACGCCCCATGCTCGGCGAGCTGAACCACACGGTCACCTTCCACGACCCCTGCTACCTCGGGCGCCGTAACGGCGAATATGAAGCGCCCCGGCAGGTCATCCAGGCGATTCCCGGCGTCCAGCTCGTAGAGATGGAGCGGAACCGGGAGAACGGCCTATGCTGCGGCGGCGGTGGTGGCGGCATGTGGTTGGACAGCTTCAGCTGGGAACACACCCACGAACGCCTCTCCGACAAAAGGGTGCAACAGGCGGCCCGCACCGGAGCCGATGTCATGGCCGTCTGCTGCCCGAACGACCTGTTGCGATTCGAAGACGCGGTGAAGGTCACCGGTCTCGAGGGGAAGCTGGTGGTCAAGGACATCATCGAGCTTATTGATGAAGCCAGAAAGGGCTAGGGGGGCACAATGCCGGACATCGTGGTTCCCATCAAGCAAGTTCCGGACTTGGTGGAAGAGCTGGAGATCGACCCCAGCGGCACTGCTCTAGATATAGAACGGACTAGGTTCGTTATCAACGAGCTAGACGACCACGCCCTGGAGCAGGCCTTGCTTCTGAAGGAGAGGTACGAAGGCCGCGTCTCGGTGGTAGCCCTGGACGTGGGCGAGGCAGAGGAGACGCTTTTCATGGCCCTGGCCAAGGGTGTTGACGAAGCCATCAAGATCAGCGGCGACTTCGGTCAGGCCCCAGATAGCCATGCGACAGCAAGGGTGCTGAAGGATGTCCTCGGAGGCTTGAGCTACAACCTGGTTCTCACCGGTGTGCAGGCGATGAACGACCTGGATGGCCAGCTAGGCGTCCTGCTATCCAGCTACCTGGATCTACCATACGTGGGGCTTGTGAGAGGGGTCCAGATAGAGGAGGGCGGCGGTAAGGCCACCGTGCTCAAGGAGCTGCCAGGGGGCGTCAAAGTTGAGCTGGAGCTGCCTCTGCCTGCTGTGCTGGGCATTCAGGCGGCCGAGCAACCGCCGCGCTACGTGCCGGTCAGTAGGGTCCGCCAGGCGATGCGAAGCGTCACCATCGAAGAGCGCCCCGCTGCCGTCGAAGGCGACGGTCGGGTTCGGGTACGGCGAATATCCAAGCCGGAGGTGGGGGCAGGCGCCGAGCTGCTGGCGGGGAGCGCTGAGGAGATCGCCGAGCAGATCGCAGGAATCCTCGCTGATAGGGGCCTTCTGAAATAGGGCAGAGCTGGAGGTTAGCTATGAGCCAGGACGTATTCGTCCTTGCCGAACATCTGAAGGGACAACTGACCGACGGCACTTTTGAGCTGTTAGGGATCGGCCGGGAGATTGCGCCTCAGGCCGGCGGACGTCTGGTGGCTCTTCTCCTGGGCAAAGACGTGCGGGGGTTGGCTGACGAGTTAGGAGCCGCCGATGTGGTCGTCTATGTGGAGGACGAGCGGCTAGGCGACTTCGTGCCTGAGGCCTACCGGCGCGTGCTTGCTGGCCTGATCCGGCAAAAGAATCCCAAGCTCACCCTCCTCCCCACCAGCTCTCTGGGAATGGACCTCGGGGGAGCCCTCTCGGTGGAGCTCAATCTCCCTCTGATCGCCTTCTGCAAACAGTTGGCCGTGAAAAACGGGGCTATCGTTGCCACCTGCGAACTCTATGCAGGCAGGGCTGTAGTGGAAGCCGAGATTGATGAGGGGGCGGGTTTGGCTCTGGTGCTGCCGGGGGCATGTCCGGCTGACAAGGGACGCTCGGAGCGAGCGCCAGCGGTGGAGGAAGTGAAGCCTCCGGTCGATCTGGAGGAGGTTAGAGTCCGCTTCAAGGGCCTGATCGAGCCGCCGCCGGGGGACGTGGACATCACCAGGCAGGACATTCTGGTGTCGGTGGGCAGGGGCGTCCAGCGTCAGGAGAATCTGCCCGTGATTCAAGAACTGGCTGACGCTCTGGGTACGGTTCTCTCCTCCTCTCGCCCCGTTGTTGACCAGCAGTGGCTGCCCCCCACCCGTCAGGTGGGCAAGTCAGGCATGACCGTCAAGCCCAGGCTATATCTGGCGGTGGGCATTAGCGGCGCGCCTGAGCATGTCGAGGGGATGAGGGATTCGGAACTCATTATTGCCATCAATAGCGACGCCAGAGCTCCCATCTTCAATATCGCCCACTACGGGGCAGTAGCGGACCTGTTTGAGGTGGTGCCGAAACTGGCCGAGGCGGTGAAAAAGCGCAGCGGTTAGCGATCGCAGAGTAGGGAGGTCAGCATGTCATGACTGTGGCGCCCCCAGCGAAGAGTGGCAAGCAGGCGGTGGTGGTCGCTAGTTATGCCACTCTCGTAGCGGTGCCTGTTGCTGCTGCGGTGCTCCTCCTGACCCTGGGAACCGATCTAGGGAATGCCAGCCGCGAAGTCATGTGGAACATCGCCGGCTGGGCTCGGTTCCTTCTCTACGCCTTGGCTGTGGTGCTGGTTCTCACCATCGCCTACGGCCTCTACCGTCGCTATCAGCTGTGGCAACTGGGCAAGCCTGAGAGCCGGGCCGACAACTGGCCTGAGCGGCTTAAGGCTTTCCTGATATACGGTATCGGTCAGGGGCGCCTGCCCGGCGACCTGTACGCCTCCGTCATGCACCTCTTCATCTTCTGGGGATGGATAGTACTTTTTGTCGGCACGGCAATGCTGACCATCCATGACGATTTCCACGAATATCTCACTGGAACCACCTACCTCGGCTACTCCCTCACCCTGGACATTTTCGGCGTGCTCGCCACCATTGGGGTGGGCATGGCCCTCGTTCGCCGCTATCTGATGCGGCCGCCCAAGCTGCGTCTGGCTAGTCTCTGGGACGATGCAGTCCTCCTCTGGCTGATGCTGGCCATCCTTCTCACCGGCTGCGTGGGCGAGGGGATGCGCATCGGCGCGACCGAGCTGGAAGAGAACCCCGACTGGGCGCGGTGGTCGCCTGTGGGCTGGGCTATCGCCAGGATCTTCACTGACGTCGGGGCCGGCACGGGCCTCTTCCAGGATATACATCAGGCCTT
>DAOUDQ010000049.1:0-23950 GCA_034431045.1 Dehalococcoidia bacterium
GACAGCAGGTGCACGGCCGCTCTACCCAGGGCACCGCGCACGCCCAGTCCTAACGAGGAATATATTGACGCGAGAGCCATTCCGGGCGCGTCTCTATCCCAAGGATGCGCTCACAGGAAGACTTGACGGCGCCAAAACCTCGCCAGCCTGTTTTGTGAACCCGCGCCGCATCCTTCACCTCTTCCTTGTCCTCCTGGTGGCGGGCGGCGTGTCGCTCCTGTTTCTTCTAGGCCCCGCCGATGGGGGAGGGCAATCCACCAGCCCTGAGCTCGCCTTCGGCCAGGGGCCTAAGCTAGACGGCAGCACCACCAGCGACGGCGATGATGAGATCATTACCATCGCCGCCTCGAACATCGAGGCCATGCCCTGGGCGGTGCCCGTCGTCCTGCACGAAGACGGGCTGAGCATGAGCACGGTTTCCGCTGCCTCTACAGTGGGCGAAGTGCTGACCGAGAAGGGCATCGTCGTCGAGCCCGCCAGCTACCTGTTTCCATCGGCTGGAAGCCTCGTGACCGCTGGAACTCACATCTACATCTATCACGCTAGGGAACTCTCCCTGTCGGTGGGCGGCCATACCACGACGATCCATAGCCGCAAGGCGACCGTCGCCGAGGTCTTGGACGAAGCCGAGGTTTTGCTGGGCGCCCTCGACCGGGTGGAGCCTGCTCTGGATGCCCCCGTGGAGGACGGGCTGACCATCCGCGTGGTTCGAGTGCGGGAGGAATTAGAGACGGTGGAAGAGGTCATCCCCTGCCTGGTGATCTACCAGGATGACCCCACCATGGACATGGGGCAGTACATGGTCCTGGACTGGGGCGCCGATGGCCTGATCCACCGCGAGTACCGCGTTGTGCATGAGGACGGACAGGAGACCGAGCGAGATCTGCTGAGCGAGTGGGAGCAGCCGCCCCGCGACCAAGTCATCGCCCAGGGGACGAAGCCGGTGAAGCTGGTGCAGACGCCGCAGGGCCCGCTGCGCTACAGCTATTCGCTGGAGGTGTACGCTACCTGGTACAACCCCGCCAGTTGCGGCCGCTCGCCCGACAGCCCCTGGTACGGCATCGCCGCCACCGGCGTGCCGGTCCAGCGCGGCATCGTGGCCGTAGACCCCAAAGTGATCCCCCTGGGCACCCGCCTGTACATCCCCGGCTACGGCGAGGCACTGGCCGCCGACACCGGCTCGGCGGTGGCAGGCTACATTATTGACCTGGGCTTCGCCGACTACGAGGTCCCCGACTGGCGCAGCGGCTGGGTGACGGTCTACATCCTGGACTAGGCCGCGGCCAGGCGCGCTGCGCGCGTATCCTATGCAGCCTCGCCCTGCTGCCACCTATCACTGTAGTGCGAAGTAACGTCGATCTTCCTTATCCCAACTAATGCTAGCTATTAGCAGCAGGTCTGTCTCGTCGGCGGGGATCTGCGTACAGACGTTGCCTTCCGTTGTTCCCCCGGGGAACAGTTCAGCTCCTAGTTCGTTGGGCATCACGCCGCAATAGTGCTCCATCCCTCGGTACACCTCGTTCCGTGACCCCACCATATCGAAGTCATAAGATGAGATGGTATCGGTCTCGTCGCCACCCTGAACGTTCGTGACGCGAACCGTCACCATAAGCATGCGATAGCCCTCTTCCGGCGGATCATTGAACATGTTCTCGGCTTGAACCTCAGGCCAGGCATCGGGATCGACACTCAACACGGTCACTTCCCAGCCGGGCGGCACTACGCCGGTCTCACCCAGGGGTATCGGATTGCTACGGCTGCGACCGGCGGCTGGGGTCGGTGTGACCTTAGGGGTGGCGGTAGCCCTGGGCGTTCGAGCGCTAGGTGCAGTTGGCAACACTGTCGGGGTGCCCATTGGCGGCGCAGTGGGGATCTCTTCCTCGTCGGCCTCTGTTTGGCACCCTTTGGTTCCGGGATCCGGCGCGAGTCGCCACCTGCCGTCTTCCCTGACATAGTACTCAATCTTAGTCTCTCGCTCGCCAAGAACTTCGGCCGTGACCTGGGCCGTCCCTATGTCGCCATCGATCTGGATGTTCTCCACCGCGATAAGCTTCATCTCTCTCAGCAGGTCTTCCCATTCTCCCTCACCGAGCAGGGCCCTCGCCATTAGCATTCCGCCTACGAATTCGTCCCGGGGGCACCTGTCCCGAAAGTCGTGGGAGTGGAGCTCGTACATTTTCGACCACCGCTCGTCCTTCAAGTGGCGAAAAACGTCCTGATTTAGCTGCCTTATCTGCTCTTCGTCACTGCCGCCTCCACCATCTCCACACGCCACAGCGAGAACAAGAATAGCACCTGCTACAGCTAGAATCAGTGTCCATCTCATGGTAGACCTCCCTCACGCCATCTGGCCGATCCGATGCGTGGCCGCCGACATGCCAGTATTGTCGCCATAGCAGACAGCTATGGCGACCCCATCCTACTCGCAGACGGCAACCTTGGCAACGGCAGCACCCGCTCGCAGTAGACCGCAGGGCGCGCCGAGGGATATGATCGGGCCATGGCGAGGGGTCAGCCAGCAAATTGCAGCGAGTCGGCAGCGACCGCCCGGGCGGCGGCGACCATCCACCCCCGCAAGAGGCTCGGCCAGCACTTCCTCACAGACCGAAGGGTTCTTCAGCGCATCCTGGCCGCGGCGTCCCTCTCTTCCGCAGACACCGTCATCGAGGTGGGCGCCGGCAGTGGCGTGCTCACCCAGGCCCTGGCGAAGGCAGCGGGCAAGGTCATCGCCGTGGAGATAGACCAGGGCCTCTATGATCACCTTCGCCGTCGCCTGGCGGCCTACCCCAGCGTGGAGCCCGTTTGCGGCGACATCCTCTCCCTCCCGCCCGGCGAGCTGCTGAGCCGCGCCCAGGCCTCGCCGCCGTACGTGGTGGTGGCCAACCTCCCCTACTACATCGCCTCCGCCGTTCTCCGCCGCTTCCTGGAGAGCGCTCAGCCGCCCGCCAGGATGATCGTGATGGTGCAGGCGGAGGTGGGCCAAAGCATCGCTGCCCCGCCCGGCCGCATGAGCCTTCTCAGCGTCAGCGTCCAGTTCTACGCCCAGGCCAAGGTCCTCTTCTACGTGCCGCCGCGCGCCTTTCGTCCGCCACCCAAGGTGCGCTCGGCCGTCATCCGCCTGGACGTGCGGCCAGAGCCGGCGGTGGCCGTGGACGACCGGCAGGCCTTCTTTCACCTGGTGCAGGCCGGCTTCGCTGCGCCTCGCAAGCAGCTGCGTAACGCCCTGGCCCTGGGCCTGAGCATCGACCCTGCCTCCGCTCAGAGCCTCCTAGAGACGGCGAACATCGACGCCAGGCGCCGCGCCCAGACGCTGAGCCTGGACGAGTGGGGCTGCCTGTACCGTACCTGGCGAGGGAACGGCCGCCCTTCTGGACAGGAGTGAGGTTCCTATGCGCCTGAGACTGACGGCCCCCGCCAAGATCAACTGGACGCTGGAGGTGCTCGGCCCGCGGCCGGACGGCTTCCACAACGTGAAGACCATCCTCCAGACCATCGACCTCTTCGATAGGCTGGAGCTGGAGACAGCGACCGAGCTGATCCTGGAGGCGACGGGCGAGGGCCTACCGCCTCCTCAGGAGAACCTGGCAATGAGGGCCGCCCGCCTTCTCCAAGAGAGGACGGGCTACAGCGGCGGCGCCAGGATGCGCCTGACCAAGACTATACCCGCCGCGGCCGGCCTGGGCGGCGGCAGCAGCGACGCCGCCGCTGCCTTGCGCGGCCTCGATCGCCTCTGGGGCCTGGCCCTGCCCCACGAACGACTGGCCGAGATGGCAGCCGAAGTGGGGTCGGACGTTCCCTTCTTCCTGCGGGGCGGCACCGCCCTGGCCGAGGCGCGCGGCGAGCGAGTAACCCCGCTGCCCGACGCTCCCAGGACAGCCATCCTGGTGGTCGTGCCGCCCATATCCATACCTCAGAAGAGCCAGCGCATGTACTCCCTTTTGGTCCCCAAGGACTACGGCGATGGCGCGCCCAGCGACCGTTTCGCCAATGCCCTCACACAGGGAAGGCCCCTCAAGGAGAGCGATCTGTACGATGTCTTCGCCTCCCTGGCCTTCCAGGCCTTCCCCGAGCTGCAGACCTGCCGCCAGGCTCTGATACAGGCCGGGGCAAGTCGCGTTCACCTGGCCGGCAGCGGCCCAGCCCTGTTTGTGCTGCTCAGGGACGAAGAGCAAAGGGAACGCCTCGCCAGGGCAGCCGCCAACGCCGGCGCGAGGGCCTTCACCGCTACGACCATCCTCTCCTCGCAGGCGCTAGCCACCGAGCAAATCCCCGACTGACGCCATGGAAGAAGTCTTCGCTGGTTTTGTCAGCGGCTACATCATGGCCCTCATCTTCAGCGGCCTAGCAGCCCTCATGGTCGTGCAGGCGCGCAACCGCCTTCCTTATCTGGCCAAAGCCATCGCCCCCAATATATCGGCCGTCGGCCTGGCCGTCCCCATATCCCTCATCGCCTTCCTCCTGTGGACAGCCATCGGGATGCTCCTCGGCCTCCTCTATCGATACACCCTCCAGGAAGCCGCCGGCGGCGGCCTGGGCAGCCCCAACCTCCTGTACACGGTGCTGATCATCAGCTTCGGTGGGCTGATCCTGGCCGCCATAGTAGCCCCCTTCCGACGCCTGCCCTGGCAGGTGGCAGTGATGGGCCTCTCCTTCATTGTGCTCTTCGGCTGGGTCCTGCCCCGCCTGGCCCAGGCCGCCGAATAGCGAAGCGCTGTTCACCCCCTCCGCCTGATCCCTGCCTCCGCCCTCCTTTTCTGCCAGCGGCCCTTCCGTTACTTATCCTAGCGGGTGCTACAATAGGGGGCCGGCCCTTTCAATCGAAGCAGGGAGCGCTTTTGGCCAGCACCTACGTAGCCCTCGACCTGGAGACCACCGGCCTCGAGCCGAATAGCGACGCCATCATCGAGGGGGGGGCGGTCAAGTTCGATCGGCGGGGCGTCGTTGAAGAAACCTTCTCCACCCTGGTGAACCCCGGCAGGCCCGTCCCCTATCGCATACAAATGCTCACCGGCATCGCCCCCGAGGAGGTGGCAGAGGCGCCTCCTATGGATGCCGTAGCGCCCCGGCTGCAGCAGTTTATCGCCGACCAGCCCATCGTTGGGCAGAACGTCCTTGGCTTCGACCTTCGCTTCCTGGCGGCCGCTGGCCTCAGCCACAGCCCGGTAGTCTACGATACCCACGAGCTAGCCGCCCTCCTCCTGCCCTTGCTTGGGGAGTACAGCCTCTCAGCCCTGACCCGCCACTTCGACATCCCCATGCCCAGACATCATCGGGCCCTGGCCGACGCCCAGGCTGCCCGCGAGGTCTTCCTGGCCCTGCGAGCCCACGCTGCCAGCCTGCCGCCGCCCATTCTGGCCGAGGCCGCCCGTCTGGCCGCCGCCAGTCGCTGGCCCTGGCGCTCCTTCCTCGTCGAAGTGCTCGACACCGCCACGCCCGCCCCCGCCAAAACACGGCGGACGGCGGTGGAGCCTCTCCTCCCCTACGAGCGCCGCCGGCCGGTGGAGCCCTCGGAGGTGCTGGCCCTCCTCCAGTCGCTACGAGAGCGGCCGGACATCCTGCCCCAGTTCGAGGAGAGACCGGAGCAGGGGGCGATGGCGCAGGCAGTGGCTGAGGCCCTCAACGAGGGCCAACAGCTTATCGTCGAGGCGGGCACCGGCATCGGCAAGTCGCTAGCTTACCTCCTACCCGCTGCCTGCTATGCCCTGCATAACAATGCCCGCGTGGTCGTCTCCACCGCCACCATCAACCTGCAGGAGCAGCTCATGACCAAGGACATCCCCGCTGTCCAGCGCCTCCTGGAGGGTTGGCCTTCCGATGGCGCTCCTCTGGCGGCAACCCAGCTCAAGGGGAGGCGCAACTACCTCTGCCTGCGTCGCCACCTGGCAGGCCGCCAGGCGCCTTCCCTTTCCGATGAGGACGGCCGCTTCCTCCTCCGCCTCCTCCTCTGGCTGACCCAGACCGAAAGCGGCGACCGCGCCGAACTGAGGCTCAGCCCGGCCGAGGAGATGCTCTGGTATCGGTTCTCGGCCCAGAACGAGGACTGCCTGGGCAGCTCCTGCCCCTTCGTCCTGGACGGAAGCTGCTTCCTGGTGCGGGCCCGTCAGCGGGCGGAAGCGGCCCACCTGGTGGTGGTGAACCACGCCCTCCTTCTGTCGGACGTAGCTGTCGGCGGCCGCGTCATCCCTCCCTACGACAATCTCATCGTGGACGAGGGGCAGCATCTGGAAGAAGAGGCCACCCGCCAACTGGGCTTTGAGGCGCGAGAGGCCGACCTGCTATCGTACCTGGATCGCCTCCACCGGCGCGAGGGCCGCGAGCGCGGTTCAGGGCTGGCCGCCGGTGTCCGCCAGAGCGTGCGGGGGCTGGCCATGCCCCTGGGGCCCGGCTCCCACCTCACCAGCCTGGCCGCAGCCATCACCGAGGGGATGGAGAGGGCACGCCCGCGCCTGCGCCAGTTCAGCGAGGCAGCGCGAATCTTCCTTCGCCAGCACGCCGAGGAGAGCGGCGACTATGAGCAGCGCCTCCTGCTGACCCCCGCCATGCGCATCCAGCCCGACTGGGTGACGGTGGAGGTGGCCTGGGAGAACCTGAGCCTGGCCCTCTCAGCTATCGAAGACGTGCTGGAGCGCCTGCACGTCGCCCTCAGCGACGCCGAAGGCCTGGGCCTCCTGGGCTACGAGAGCCTGCTGGCCGAGACGGCCTCCCTGCTGCAGACTGGCCAGCAGCTTCGCCAGGGGGTGGCCGCCACCATCGAGAGGGAGGACCCGCAGAGGATCCAGTGGCTGGCGGAGGGAGGTCCAGCGGGCATCGCGGTGGCCTCGGCGCCGCTGGACGTAGCCCCCCTCCTACAGGAGCGCCTCTACGCCGAGAAGAATAGTGTCGTCCTCACCAGCGCCACCCTGACCAGCCAGGGCTCCTTTGACTACATTCGCCAGAGGCTGGGCCTGGAGGAGGCCCGCGAGCTGCTGCTCGGCTCCCCCTTCGACTTCCAGCGGGCGGCCCTCATCCTCCTGCCCAGGGACATGCCCGAACCGGGGGCGCGCGACTACCAGGAGATCACCCATCGCGCCCTGTCTGAGCTCTGTCGGGCCAGCCAGGGGCGAGCGCTGGCGCTGTTCACCTCCCACGCCTCTCTGCAGGCGGCCCACACCGCCATCCGCGGGCCTCTGGGCCAAGGAGGGATCGTTGTACTGGGCCAGGGCATCGACGGCTCGCCCCAGCAGCTGTTGGACGCGCTCAGGCGCGATCCGCGCTCGGTTATCCTGGGCACCGCTAGCTTCTGGGAGGGAGTGGACGTGGTGGGCGAGGCGCTGTCGCTGCTGGTCATGGCTCGCCTGCCCTTCAGCGTGCCCAGCGAGCCCGTGTTCGCCGCCCGCTCCGCGCTGTTCGAGGAGCCCTTCACCCAATACGCCCTGCCCCAGGCCGTGCTGCGCTTCAAGCAGGGCTTCGGCCGCCTCATCCGCACCAAGACCGACCGAGGGGTGGTGGCAGTGCTCGACCGCCGCATCAAGAGCAAGCGCTACGGGCAGGCCTTCCTGGACTCCCTGCCGCCCTGCCGGATCGAGGAGGCACCGCTGGCCGAGCTGCCTGCCCTTGCCGTCGCCTGGCTAGAAGCGGAGCGCTAGGAGGAAAGCGATGGAGGACATCTTCCGCCACATCGAGGAGCACCAGCAAGAGGCCATCGACGAGCTCATTCGCCTCTGCCGCCTGCCCAGTGTGAGCGCCGAAGGAAGAGCCATCGAGGAGACAGCGCAGCTCGTGAGCGAGATGCTACGGAGCCTCGGCTTTCGCACCCAAATCCTCCCCAAGGCCGGCGGCCATCCTGTGGTGTACGGCGAGCTACCCGCCGCCTCGAGCAAGAAGACGCTCCTCTTCTATAACCACTACGATGTCCAGCCAGCGGAGCCCCTCGACCTCTGGTCGTCGCCCCCCTTCGAGCCTGCCCTGCGAGACGATAAGCTGTACGGGCGGGGCGTCTGCGACAACAAGGGGAACATCGTCGCCCGCCTGGCGGCCATCCGGGCCTTCCAGGCGGTGCGGGGGCAGGTGCCCCTGTCCCTCAAGTTCTGCATCGAAGGTGATGAGGAGGTCGGCAGCCCCGGCATCGAGCCCTTCGTGGAGGAGCAGCGTCAGCTTCTCGCCGCCGACGCCTGCCTGTGGGAGGGAGGCGGCGTCAACTGGCAGGGCCAGCCCCAGATCACCCTGGGGGTGAAAGGCCTCCTCTATGTCGAGATGGAGGCCCGCGGGGCCAACCGCGATGCTCACTCGTCCTACGCGACGGTGCTGCCCAACCCTGCCTGGCGCCTCCTCTGGGCGCTGGCCACCCTCAAGGACCCGCAGGAGAACATCCTCATCGATGGTTTCTACCAGCGGGTGCGGCCCACCAGCCCTCAGGAGAGGGCGGCAGTGGAGGCTATGCCCTCCGAGGAGGAGAACACCGCTCGTAGCCTGGGCCTCGACGGCTTCCTGAAGGGCGTTCGCGGGCTGGACTACCGCCTGCGCCACCTATTTGAGCCCACCTGCAACATCGACGGCCTCAGCTCCGGCTACGAGGGCCCAGGAACCAAGACCGTGCTGCCATCGCGGGCCATGGCCAAGCTCGACTGCCGTTTGGTGCCAGACCAGGACCCCGAGGACGTGCTGCAGAAGCTGCAGCGCCATCTTCGCCAGAAGGGCTACGGCGATGTGGACGTGCGCTGCTTGTCAGCCGAGCGGCCGGCCCGCACGCCCATCGACCACCCCTTCGTGGGCCTGGTGTGCGAGGCGGCTCGGCAGGCCTACGGCCAGGAGCCCGTCCTCATCCCCAGCATGGGCGGAACCGGGCCCCTCTATCCCTTCGTTAAGACCCTCGGCCTGCCCACGACCGATTGTGGCATCGGCTATCCGGAGTCGCGATTCCACGCCCCCGACGAGAACATTCGCCCGGCCGATTTCCTCCGCGGTGCCAAACACATAGCTGCTGTGCTCGAGCGGTTCGCCGGGCAAGAAGCGTAATCACTGTGCTCCAGGCTCCGCTTCTGGCACCTCGACCGTTCCCTCCAGAACGCCCCGTACCAACTCCACCTCTTCCTGGCGACTCCTCGCCTGCCCGTCCAGGCGCGCCCCCTTCAGTAATCGAAGAAGATCGCCCATGCCCCGTCCCTGCACTATGCCCAAACGCTCGAGGGCCCTCCCATCTAGGGAAGGCTTTACATAACGCCACTCCCTCAGATAGTGGCCGAGCCTTTTTGCAGCCGGGGATTGCGAAGCCACTAGGGCCCAGGCCTCGACGGCAGGCAGGGGATAGGGGTCCAGCCGTTCGACCACCTGGCTGGGGCGGACATGAGCCTGCGACAGCCAGGGCAAAAGGTGGGCCAGCTGGGCGGCACCTTTCAGCGCCTGCCGCTGCCTCTTGGAGAAGGCAAATCTGACGGCTACCGCCTCGGCATTGGCAGGGGAGAGTCGAGTGCCCAGCAGGCCGAGGTAGAGCTCTGGCTGCGGCGGGGCCTGGCCAGCCTGGCGGGCCCGCCGGAAGCCCACAGCCAGCTCATCATCGAAGCGCAGAGCCTTGTGGATGGCCGCCAGCACCCCCAGCTCCTGACAACGCAGGAGGCCCTTCTCAGGCTCGTCCTCGGCGAGCAGGCGCAGGAGCTCGTGCCGCAGCCGCGCCCCGCTGATGGTGTCCAGGTAAGGGAGGTCCCGCTTGAGCAACGCCAGCGTTTTCTCCTCGATGCCAAAGGAGAAGCGCGTCTCATAACGAACGGCTCGCAGGATGCGGGTGGCGTCGTCGATGAAGCTGCCGTCGTGGAGGACGCGCACAAGCCGGCGAGCGATGTCGCCCATGCCGTCGAAGGGATCCAGGAGCTGACCCCGCTGACGGCCGCACAGGGCCAGGGCCATCGCGTTGATGCTGAAATCGCGCCTGGCCAGGTCCTCACCAATGGACGCCGGCCTGACCTTGGGCAGGGCCCCCGGCCTTGCATACCTCTCAGCACGGGCCATCGCCAGGTCCAGACGGAAATCCCGCCCCTCCAGCGCTACCGTCCCGAACGCGCGGTGCTCTACCCACCGCCCAGCCAGTGCCAGGGCCGCCTTCTCTGCCAAAGATGGCATTGCGCCCTCACCCACCAGGTCGATATCTACCTGCCCTCGCCCCAGCACCAGGTCGCGCACGCCACCACCCACCAGATACAACGTGCGCTTCTCCTCCTCCGCCAGCCGCAGCACAACGTCCAGAGCCTGCGCGCCGCCTCCACTCAGGCCAGTCCACAATTGAGGGAGGAGCTTTACCGCTTTGGTTAGGGCTCTCCTCGCCATGCTTCGCCTACGCTTTTCTCTGCCTGTCATCGCGGCAAGGCCTTGACATTACCCTTGCAGCCCCCTATCATTGCCTGCGTTTACAGGGCCCTCTCCCCACCAAGCCTCTACCTTTCCCAGCTAGCTGAGCGCGGAGGAGAGATGTCGGCGTGGACGCAAGACAGCGGCCAGTGAAGGTCTTTTGAAGGTTAAGGTTTGGCATCTAAGGCAGTGATGGCGATAGAACAGGGGTCACCCCTGTCACCATTACAAACGGCTCTTGGCCTGAAGTTCAAAGACCCTTCCTTGCTCCAACAGGCCTTGGTCCACCGGTCATATCTTAACGAGGCTCGTGCCCTGGGGCTAGAGTCCAACGAGCGGTTGGAGTTCCTGGGCGACGCCGCCCTGGGATTTATCGTCTCCCAAAAGCTGTGTGCCGACTTTCCCCACCTGAGCGAGGGGGACCTCACCCAGCTCAAGGCCGCCCTCATCCGCTGGGAGACCCTAGCTCGCGCTGCCGAAAGGCTCTCGCTGGGCGATTATCTCCTTTTGGGTCGGGGCGAGAAACTGACCGGCGGCCAGCAGCGACCCTCCAACCTGGCCTGTGCCTTCGAGGCCATAGTGGGAGCGGTTCTACTGGACAGCGGCCTGGCCAAGGCCAGGGCCCTGGTCCTCCGCTGCCTCAAGCCGGAGCTTGCCCAGATGACGGCCGGAAAGGTAGCCCTGGACAGCAAGTCGCGGCTGCAACAGTTGGTGCAGGCCCGCTGGCAGGCAACGCCCTCCTATCGAACAGTGGCCACCGAGGGGCCAGATCACGCCAAGGTATTCACCGTGGAGGTGCTGGTGGGCGAGCAGGCTCTGGGTCGGGGCCAGGGGAGAAGCAAGAAGGAGGCAGAGAGCAAGGCCGCGCAGCAGGCCTTGAAGGCTGCCGACACCGGCGGGCCCGCCCTCTGCTAGGTAACTGAACTATGTACCTGAAGCGACTGGAAGTTCAGGGATTCAAGAGCTTCGCCACCCGCACGGCTTTTGAGTTCGGGCCAGGCATCACCACCATTGTCGGCCCCAACGGTGTCGGCAAGAGCAATGTGGCCGACGCCCTTCGCTGGGTGCTGGGCGAGACGAGCGGCCGCCTTCTCAGGGCTCGCAAGCTAGAAGAAGTGATCTTCAGCGGTAGCTCTCGTCGGGCAGCGGTCAACAAGGCCGAGGTGACCATCACTCTCGACAACAGCGACCGCTGGCTTCCCCTCGATTTCGCCGAGGTAGCCGTCACCCGCCGGGGTCGCCGCTCCGGCGATAGCGACTACTTCATCAACCGCAAGCGGGTTCGCCTCAAGGACATCACTGACCTCTTCCTGCGGGCCAACGCCAGCCAGAGCAGCTACGCTATCATCGGCCAGGGCCTGGTGGAGGCCATCCTCAGCCTTCGCCCTGAGGAGCGCCGCCTCCTCCTGGAGGAGGCCGCCGACGTTCAGCGCTATCGCCTCAAGATGGAGGAGGCTCAGAATCGCCTGGCGGCCACCCGCGACAACATGGAGCGTGCCCAGCTCCTCGTCGATGAGATAGCCCCTCGCCTGTCCCAGCTCGAACGGCAGGCGCGACGAGCCGCCCGCTACGAGCAGCTGTCACAGGAGCTCGCAGATGCCCTGCGAGCCTGGTACGGCCACCTCTGGCAGGAGGGCAGGGAAGCCCTGGCAACGGCCCGACAGACTCTCGACCGCTGCCAGCAGGAGCAGGCCCGCGCCGAGGCGGAGATCAAGACCTGGGAGGAGCAGCTGGCGGCAGTAAGGGAAGAACTGGCCAGGAGGCGCTCGGCCATCGCTGACCGCGCCTTCCAGCACCAGCGCCTGAGCGAGCAGGTGAGCCGCCTGCAGGAGCGCATCGCCGTCGCCCGTCAGCAGCACGGCGGCATGATCGGTCGGCGCCAGCAACTCCAGCTAGAGCTGGAGGCCCTGGAGAAGGAGATGCTCAATCTGGCCCGATCCTCGGTGGAGAACAGCCGCCACAGGCTCGCCCTGGAGGAAGAGCTGGAGGCGGGCCGCCGCGCCCTCAGCCAGGCACAGCAGCAGATGGAGAGCCTCGAACAGGAGTCCTCCGGCATGCAACGGCAGGCAGCGACAGGCGAGGAGAAGGCCGCCCGCACCCGCGCCGCCGTGAGCGACGTCGAAGCGCGCCTGCGCAACGTGGCCGACACCCGCTCGCGCCTGGACGAGGAGGCCTCCCAGCAGGAGGAACGCCGCCAGGCCCTCGTATCGCAGATGGCCGAGGCGGCGCGCAGCCTGAGCAGCTATCGGGCCCAGGAGAAACGCCAGAATGAAGGCGTGGTGGCCGCTCTTCAGGAACAGGATGCCCTCAAGAGCCGCCTGGAGAAGAGCCAGTCCTCCCTCCTGGCCCTGCAAGAGAGCTGCCGCCTGCGCGATCTGGAGATAGAGCGCCTTGAAGCTCGCCTTGGCGTCCTGACCGACGCCCAGCAAGCCTGCGATGCCCGAACACGGGCCACTGCTGCCCCCGTACTGGAGGCCGCCGATACTCCGGTGCATGGCCTCCTGGGCGTAATGAGCAGCCTCATTCGCGTGCCTAAGGGTCTGGAACGAGCCATCGAGGCCGCCCTGGCCGAGAACCTGCAGGCGATGCTGGTGGAACGCCAGAAGGATGCCCTGGCCGCTGTGCAGGATCTGGCCAGGCAAGAGGTAGGGCGAGTAGTCATCTTCCCCCTGGACAGCCTCAAGGAGGTCTACCCCCTCAACATCATGAAGGAACATGGAGTCGTGGGCGTCGCCAGCCAGCTGGTGAAGTGCGACGGACGTTACCGCAAGGTCGTTGATACCCTCCTGGGCCGCACCATCGTCGTGGAGGACCTAGATACCGCTCTGCGTGTCCTGCGGCGAGGGATGGGTAGCGTGGTGACCCGCGACGGCATCCTCCTTCACCCTCTGGGATGCATCAGCACTGGCCGTCCCACCAGCGAGGGTAACGTCTTCGCCCGTCAGCAAGAGCTGGCCTCCATACCGCGAGCCATCGAGAGGCTAGTTCGCTCCCGCCAGGCGGCCGAAGAGGAGACGGAGCGGCTCCGCTCCCGCATCGCCCAGGATGAGAGCGCCCTGCGGGAGGCGGCCCACACCCTGGCCACCCTCCAGGAACAGCGCATGCAATCCCAGGATGCCATCGCCCAGGACCGCCGTCTCCTGGCCCAGCTGCGAGGCGAGCTGCGCTGGCTTATCACCAGCCAAGGGAGGTCGGCCAAGCAAGCGGCATCTCTGACCCTGCAAGGCCAGCGCTTGGAGGAGGAGAGAGAGCAACTGCTGGCCCAAGCCGCCGAGGCTCAGGAGGTCACCCAGTATCTGCGTTCGGCGGCTGGCCTGTTCGGCGAGCGCCGACAAACCCTATTGCACAGGGTCACTGAGTGTAGCACCAAGGTGGCCTCCCTGGAGGGAGAGCTGCGCTCCCTAAGCCTCCTGCAGGAGACGCGCCAGGCCACCATAGCCAAGCTGGACAGCGAGATGACTACCAAGCAGGCCGAACTGCGCGGCATCGAGATGGAAAGCACCTCCCTCACCGGAAACGTCGAGGCCGACTGGCGAGAGGTGGATAACCTCACCCAGGAGCTCAAGAGCTACAGCGAAGAGGTGGAGCCCGCCCAGGGGGCGATTGCCGCTCTGGAGAGCCAGGAGCGAGACAGTCAGGCCAAGGAGGCCGCCGCCCGCAGCCGTCTGCTGGCGGCGGAACGCCAGCGCCTGGAAGCAGAGGCGGAGGTGCGTCACCGCCTGGAAGACCTCGATAGCCTGCGCCAGCGCATCGAGGCCGATGGCCTGACGCTAACCGATGGGGGTGAGGTGGCAGCGGCGCCCATGCCCGCCCCTGAATCGCCTGCCTGGCTGCCTAGCGGCGATGGCGATGGCAACGGCCGAACCAGCCGCCTGCCGCCGGTGGCCGGCGGGGCGATCATCGACCCCCAGACCATGCAGGAGCGCATCCAGCGCCTGCGCGCCCAGATACGAGGCGTGGGCCCGGTCAACGCCCAGGTCGAGGCCGAGTACAGCGAGCTGAAGGAGCGCCACACCTTCCTTACCTCACAGCTCGCCGACCTGGCCGCAGGCGAGCGTTCCCTCCTTCAAGCTATCGACGAGCTGGACGAGGTCATTTGCCAGCGCTTCAAGGCCGCTTTCCACCAGGTAGCCCAGCGGTTCAGCCACTACTTCACCACCTTCTTCGGCGGCGGCCAGGCCAGGCTCGTTCTCACTGCGCCGAAAGATTATCGCACCTCCGGCGTGGACATCGTTGCTCAGCCGCCTGGCAAGCGCCTGCAAAGCCTGGGCATGCTCTCCGGTGGCGAGAAGGCTCTTACGGCGGTGGCTCTCCTGTTCTCCCTCCTCCAGACCAACCCCTCGCCCTTCTGCGTCCTAGACGAGGTGGACGCCATGCTGGACGAGGCCAACGTGGGCCGCTTCGTCGCCGCCCTTCAAGAGCTGGCTCAGGACAGCCAGTTCATCGTCATCACCCACAATCGCCGCACCATCGAGACGGCCGACAGCATATACGGCGTCTCCATGGGCGATGACAGCATCTCCCGCGTCCTCTCCCTGCGCCTGAGCGACATCCCCTCTAACTAGCACCCTCATTGCCCCGAAGCGAGGGCAGGCGTCACAATGACCGCGCGCTCCTTGGGGACATTTGAGGCGTCATCTTGACCGAGATGCCGAGACTTCTCTTCTTGTCTCAGTGGCATGTCGACCCTTGCTTCATCGACCCCCAGGCGGATACTATGATCCAGCAAGCCATCTCCCCTGGCTCCAGGAGGCAGCATCTGTTCAAGCACTTCGGACGCTCCCCACAGGCTGAAGAAAAGACCACCGACGCCCTCGACCGCACCCGACGCACCTGGTTCCGCCGCGTAGCCGGACTCTTCGAGCGCTCCCGCATCGACGATGAGCTCTGGCAGAGCTAGAGGAGCTCCTCATCGGTGCCGACGTC
Source organism: Dehalococcoidia bacterium (assembly GCA_034431045.1). GTDB lineage: Bacteria > Chloroflexota > Dehalococcoidia > SM23-28-2 > SM23-28-2 > SM23-28-2. Next base: position 15,244 of record DAOUDQ010000049.1, read on the forward strand.
GGCGTGGGCACCACCGCCAGCCTCATCGAACGCCTTCAGGCTCGGGTGAAGGACGAAGGGATGAAGCAGCCCGAGCAGGTTCAGCAGGGCCTCAAGGAGGAGCTGGCGGCCATCCTGGCCGTGGAGAACGCTGGCGGCCAGCTCTGGGACAAGGACGCGGGAACTTTTGCCGCCAAGCCGGCCGTCATTCTAGTGGTAGGGGTGAACGGCAGCGGCAAGACCACCAGCATCGCCAAGCTGGCCTGGAGCCTGAAGGGCGACGGCAAGCGGGTGATCCTGGCCGCCGCCGACACCTTCCGCGCCGCCGCCATCGATCAGCTATGCCAGTGGGGGGAGCGAGTGCAGGCGGAGGTGGTGGCCCACCAGCAAGGAGCCGACCCCGGTGCCGTGGTCTTCGACGCCCTTACCGCCGGCGAACGGCGAGGCGCCGACGCGGTGATCATCGACACGGCCGGTCGCCTCCACACCAAGGTGAACCTTATGGAGGAGCTACGCAAGGTCCAGCGGGTGATCCAGCGCAAGGACCCCTCGGGCCCCCATGAAGTTCTGCTCGTTCTGGACGCCACCACCGGCCAGAACGCCCTCCTCCAGGCCAGGTACTTCACCGAGGCGGTGCAGGTGACGGGCCTTCTCCTGGCCAAGCTGGACGGGACGGGCAAGGGTGGCATCGTCTTCGCCATCTGCGACGAGCTAGGCATCCCGGTGCGCTTCGTGGGCACCGGCGAGCGGCCAGAGGACCTGGCCCCCTTCGTGGCTGCCGACTTCGTGGAGGCCCTTTTCGCCTAGCGCGAAGTTAGCGATGCCATGCTAGAAACACTGACCTGGTGGGCGACAGCAGAGTTGGTAGGGGCGATAGCCTTCCCTATAGCCTTCGTTTTCTTCCATCGTCTGCCCGACCGCGGCTACGCCTTCACCAAGGCCATAGGCCTGCTACTGCTGAGCTATTGCCTCTGGATTGGCGCCACCCTGGGCATCTACCCCAACAGCCGCGGCTCCATCATCTTCATCATGGCCCTCCTAGCCCTCCTATCGGCCGTCCTGGCCGGGCGCCATCGTCAGGAGCTGGGCGCCTTCCTCCGCGGTGGCTGGCCCTATCTACTGCTGGTAGAGGGCCTTTTCCTTTCCACCTTCGTCTTGGCCGTCTTTCTGCGCTCCTTCGCCCCCGAGATCCAGTGGGGCGAGAAGCCCTTCGAGCTGGCCTTCGTTAACGCCATCAACCGCAGCGAGTTCTTCCCGCCCGACGACCCCTGGCTCTCCGGCAACTCCATCAGCTACTACCACTTCGGCTATCTCATGGCCTCCACCCTGACCAAGCTGACTGGCCTGGGGACCAACTACACCTTCTACCTCACCCTGTCGTTGGTGGCGGCGCTGGCGGCTACCGCCATCTTCGGGGTCGTTTACAATCTGCTGGCCTCCGCTCGAATGACCACGGAACGGGCTCTGGCAGCGGCCCCTAGGCTGATGCCGCGAGTGGCCATCTTCGGCCTGGCGGGGGCCGGGCTGCTTCTTCTGGTGTCCAACCTGGAGGGCGTGTTCGAGATGCTAGCCGCCCACGGCATCGGCTCGGCCACTTTTTACGATTGGGTAGGGGTCTACAGCCTGAACGGCCCCGAGTCCACCGACGAGTGGTATCCCACCAAGTTCTGGTGGTGGTGGCGAGCTACCCGCATAGGCTCCGCCTGGGACATTCAGGAGTTCCCCTTCTTCAGCTTTCACTTTGGTGATCTCCACCCCCACATCCTCGCCCTCCCCTTCACCATCACCGCTGTGGCCGTCGCCTTCCAGCTATTCCGCTCCGGCGACAGTCTGGACAGCCGCTGGATCATCCGTCACCCCTGGCGGCTCCTGCTCACGGCCCTCGCCATCGGCGCCCTGGGCTTCCTCAACCTGTGGGATCTACCCACCTTCTTCTTCCTGGTGGCGGCGGTCGCTCTTGTGGCCAACTGGCGAAGGGAGGGAAGGCTCAATCTTCAAGCCGTGTGGGACACAGCCTCCTTCGCCGCAACTCTGGCTATCGCCGCCTTCCTCCTCTACCTCCCCTTCTACCTCACCTTTGACAGCAGCGCCGAGGGACCGGCACTAGTGGAAGTGGCAACCCGGCCGGGCCATGCGCCTATCAACTCCACCGTCACCCGTCCCGGTCACTTCCTCATGGTTTGGATGCCGCTCTTGTGGCTGGGCTTGTCTTTGATAGTGGCACGCATCCTCGTCCGGCCCTGGCCTCGCCTGCGCCCGTCCATGGTTGCCCTGTCCGTGGTCCCCTGGCTGGTCCCCCTGGCCATCTGGGCCTTCCTGATACTCGTGACGCGCGGCGCCGGCGGCTTTGCCGACGAACTGACTGCCCGCGGTCCCAGCTGGGGAACCCTTGTTATGCTGGCCGTGTTCCTGACAGCCCTCGGCTTCGCTTTTATCCGCGAATTCTTCCGCGAGCATGATAATGAGGACGCAAGACGAAGTTACCTGTTCGCCCTGATGCTGGTAGGCCTGGGCTTTCTCCTCATCCTGGGGCCCGAGCTGTACTGGATTAGAGACCTGTTCGACTTTCGAGTGAATACCGTCTTCAAGCTGTACTACCAGGCCTGGACGGTTCTGAGCATCGGCGGCGCGGTTGGCCTCTACTACCTCACCGTCCACTGGCGGGCGAGGCGACCAGCCGTCGCCTTGGGCCGCCTTTGCTGGGCCGGCCTCACCGCCACCATCATCGCCGCCGCCTTGGTCTACACGCTGGCCGCCACCTTCGACCGAACCGGCGGCTTTACCAACGCTCAGCGCATGGACGGCCTGGTACATGTGCAAGTGCATCACCCCGACGAGTACGAGGCCATCCGCTGGCTGAACGATAACGTCAGTGGCACCCCGGTCATCCTCGAGGCGGTAGGCGACGGCTACACCGATTATGCCCGCATCTCCTCCCGCACTGGCCTGCCTACGGTGCTAGGCTGGCCTCACCACGAACGCACATGGCGGGGCTCGGACGCGCCACTCGACGGCCGGCAGGAGGACGTGGCGCGAGCCTACGCGAGCGCCAGCCCGCGGGAAGCGAAAGACATCTTGGAACAGTACGACGTGGAGTACGTATACGTCGGTCGTTTGGAGAAGGAGACCTATGGCGAGGCGGGACTGGCCAAGTTCGCCACCTTTATGGAGGTGACCTATCGGAACGACAGCGTCACCATCTATAGAATGCCTCGGGAGGTAGAAACCGTTGTCAGCGCCCCCTAGGGTGACAGCGAGGCGATGGCGCCCGTGAGCGAACGCCCTGCTGGCACTCTATCGACTCAGCCTTCAGGAACAATGGCTAGGGCACCGGCGGCAGCGTTCGCCCTGTCCATCAGCCTGGAGGTGGTCATCTGGCTGGGCATTATCGGTTTGGCCGCCGCTCTGCGGCTAGCCCGCCTGGATCACCTCCCCCTGACCATCGACGAGAGCGTCCGCGCTTTCGCCGCCTGGCAAACCTCGGAGGGCAATACGCCCGCCAACTGGCCGGGGGACATGACCTCCTCCCTCACTGCCTATCTCTTCTCCATCTTCGGTTCCAGCGACCTTCTGGCCCGCCTGCTGCCGGCCCTGGCCGGGTCGGCCCTGGTCGCCCTGTTGTGGCCCCTATCGCGACATGTGGGCGGTGCTGCCCTGGTGGCGGCGGCCCTGGTCGCCTTCTCGCCCCTGTTCGTGCACGTCTCCCGCAGCAGCTTGCCTTATAGTGTCGGCGCCTTTCTCTCCCTGGCCATGGTCCTCTCTCTATTCGCCTACCTGCGGACACGAGGGCCCCTGTATCTTTTCGCGCTGATCCTCAGCCTGGGCCTGGCCCTGGGCAGCGACCTCGTTTCCACCTCTACGGCCCTCATTGTGGTGGCCTTCCTGATCTACGAGATCGCCTGGCGGCGAAACCAGGACGTGCTGGACGCCGTGAACCTCATCCGGCAGAACCCGCCCCTGCTAATCAGCGGCCTGCTCTTCTTCCTGGGAGCGTTCGAACTGGGCGTCACCCACTTCGGCACCTCCGTCGATCGCCTCAGCCTGGCCGGCGTGCGCCAGTGGGTAGACATGTTCGCCCTGCCCCGCGACGGCCTGCCCTGGCACTTCCACCCCGGCATACTGGTGAGCTACGAAGCGCTGCTTCTTCTTCTGGGCGGGTCTGCCTACCTGTGGCTCTTGGGCCGCTGGACCGCTTCTAGAGGCGAGGATGTGTCCCTCTTCCAGCGTTTCCTCATCTTTTGGGCCAGCAGCGCCGCCGTCATCATCGCCATTACCACCCGCCGCGAGGCAGGACAGCTCGTGCTCCTCCTCCTGCCCCTTGCTCTCCTGGCCGGTAGCATGCTGGAGAGGATAGCCGCCGAGAGCGAACCTGCCTCCCTCGGCCGGGCAGCCCCCTACCTGGCGCCGGTGCTTGCCCTGGCCGGCTACATGGCGCTCGTCTTCTCCCAGTGGGCTCAGGCTAGTGCAGTGGGATCGGCAGGTGAGAGGATAGGGGTGATCTTTGCCCTGGCCGGGGCGATAGCCCTGATTTGGATCACCTGGAACATGTTGGGCCGTCAGGCAGCCGCCGGCTCGCTGGCCCTGGCGCTGGTGCTGCTGGCGATCTTGGCGCTTCACGGCTCCACGTCTGTAATGTACGGCCGGGGCAGCGAGTTTCTGGCCGCCGAGCGGGTCGACCCCCGCGTCTTCCAGTTACAGGAGCGGCTAGCTGCCATCGAGGCCGAGACGCCTGGGCCGATCGCTGTCCACCAGTCGTTTCTTCCCGCCCTGGGGTGGTACCTGCGGGACGTGAACGGCCTGGTCTTTGCACCCTCGCCAGCGGAGGACGCCGTGGCCATTGTGACTCCGCCCGGCGAATCAGCCCCCTCCGGCTATCGCTGGCAGCGGGCCTGGCCCGTAGCCGAGAGCTGGCTGCCTCACTCCGTCGATCCCCTAGACTGGTGGCGATGGCTGGTTTACCGTCAGCCCTGGGGTGACCTATCATCGAGGGAGGCGGACCTACTGGTGAGAATCGAATGAGCAGCCAACCATCCTCCTCGCCAGCGCTGGCGGCCTCGGCCAGCCCATTCCAGCGCCTGGCCTCCGTGCGCCTGAGGCTGGACTGGGAGTTGGCCCTCTATGTTCTGTTCATTGCGGCTGGCGCAGCTCTCCGCTTCTGGGATCTGGGAGGGCGCGCCTTCCACCACGACGAGAGCCTGCACGCCCAGTATGCCTGGTACTTGTTCGACAGGGGCGACTACGAACACAACCCGATGATGCACGGCCCCTTCCAGTTTTTCGGCACCGCGTTCACCTTTGTTCTGTTTGGTGTGAGCGACTATACGGCCCGCATTCTGCCCGCCTTCCTGGGCACCGCCCTCATCGGTCTGCCCTTCTTTTTGCGCCGCCACCTGGGCCGCTCCGGGGCGCTGATCGCTGCCGGCCTCATCGCCTTTTCGCCCACCCTCCTCTACTTCAGCCGCTTCGCCCGCAACGACATCTACGTTGGCCTGTGGACCCTGGGGCTGGTGGTGTGCCTCTGGCGCTACATCGAGGAAGGCCGCCACCGCTACCTGTACATCGCCGCCGGGCTTCTGGCCCTCAGCTTCGCCACCAAAGAGGCCACCTTCCTGAACGTGGCGGTGTTCATCGCCTTCCTCGACCTGTGGATAGCCCAGACGCTGGCCAGCCGGATCAGGGAGCGCCACAACCTCGACCCGCTGGCTGCTCCCTTCCTGTTCCTGGCCCTGGCGCCCTTTGCCTGGGCCATCGTCGCCCTCTGGCCTTTCCTAGGCGATGAGACGCGCCAGCGCCTGGGGCTGGGGGAGAGGCCTCGCGCAGCCGACTTCCTCCTCATCCTGGGCATTCTATCTCTGCCCCAGTTCGCGGCGACCATCCAGGTGCCGCTGGAAGCCCTCGGCATGAAGGAGGCCGATTGGTCTCGTGAGCTGTTCACCCTGAACCTGGGCCCGCTCAGCGGCGGCGAGCAGGTCTCCACCGAAGAGCTCACCGGCTTCCTTACCGTGTGCATTCTCCTGGCGTCCACGGCCATCATCGGCCTGCGGTGGAACTGGCGCTCCTGGCTCATCGTGGCAGCCATCTTCTACGCCGTGTTCGGCCTGCTGTACTCCACGCTCCTCACCAACCCGGACGGCTTCGGCTCCGGCATGTGGAACTCCGTGGACTATTGGCTGGAGCAACAGGACGTGAAGCGTGGCGACCAGCCTTTCTATTACTACCTGGTGCTATTACCTGCCTATGAGTTCCTGCCCTTGCTCTTCGCCTTTGTGACTGCGGGGGTGGCCCTGGCCAAGGCTGCCTTCGGCCCCAGCACCCCCGAGGGCAATTGGGCCCGCATTGTATTCACTATCGCCGGCTCGCTGGCCATCCTTGCCCTGACCGCCTCCGCCGGGGGCATGTCAACGGCCGGCACGGTGCTGGGGCTGGCAGCCCTGGCCCTGCTGGTTTTCAGCCTGCGGGTCAGCCCCTTCCTTCGCTTCCTGCTCTTCTGGATGATGATGAGCCTGTTCGCCTACTCGGTGGCCGGCGAGAAGATGCCCTGGCTCAACGTGCACCTGGCCCTGCCGGTGGTCATCCTGGCCGCCTACGCCCTGGCCCAGATCTGGAAGCTAGCCGAGGCGGGAGAGTGGCGCCTCCGTCTCCCCAGCTACACCTGGCCTCTGGTGGCCGCCGCCCTGGGAGCGGGGGCAGCGGGCTTCGCTGCCTTCGGCCCCACCGACGGCGCAGGCAACGCCGCCCGCATCCTAGTGGGAGTTGCCGCCCTGCCGGCCATCGCCGCCTTGGCCCTTACCCTGCGGGGGCGGGCGATGGCCATCGTGCCGCTGGCAGCGCTGGTTGGCGCCCTCATGCTGTTCAGCGGTCGGGCGGCCTGGATGGCCAGCTTCCAGGAAGGCGCCGGCGCCGACGCCCGCGAGATGCTGGTCTACACCCAGACCTCGTCCGACGTTCCTGAGATCCTGGAGCAGATCGAGCGAATAGGGGAGGAGACGGGCCTGGGCAAAGACCTGCCCATCGTTGTGGACAACCGCGACGCCTTCTCCTGGCCCTGGTCCTGGTACCTGCGCAACTATCACAGTGTCCGCTACGAGAATGTGAGTGACGGCTACGAGCCGCCCGCCAACGCCGTTCTTCTGGTCAATATCAGCAACGACGCCAACATCCAGCCCCACCTGGACGGCTACGGGCCAGGACAGCGCTATTCCCACCGCTGGTGGTTCCCCGAGTACGACACCTATAAGAGCGTCCAGTTCAATGATGAAGGCGAGCGCAAGAACATCTTGACCATGTTCGGCGACTTCGTGGTGAGCCTGAGCGATGGCGATACCTGGGACACCTGGTGGCGCTACTTCCGTGACCGCGATGCTCCCCAGCCCAAGGGCTCGGCGGATGCGGTGGCTTATTTCCCCGAGGAGTTCGCGCCTGAGGAGGCCGTCGGCAGGGAGGAACCGCCCGAGGTGCCCAAGGCCGACAGCGAGGGCAGGTTCACCCTGGGCGAGCGGGGCACCGGCCCCGGCCGATTCATCAAGCCAGCCGGCCTGGCCGTGGACGGCGATGGCAACCTCTACGTGGCCGATAGCGGCAACCATCGCGTCCAGAAGTTCGACCGCGAGGGCGGATTCATAGCGGAGGTGGGTTCTCTAGGAAGCGGCGAGGGCGAGTTCAACGAGCCCTGGGGGGTGGCGGTGGACAGCGAGGGTAACCTGTACGTGGCCGACACCTGGAACAATCGCATCCAGAAGTTCGACCGCGACCTGAACTTCCTGACCCAGTGGGGTCAGCCAGCCTCCGACCTCAGCAACCCCAAACCCTACGATTTCTGGGGCCCGCGAGACGTAGCCATCGACCCCGAGGGGAACGTCTGGGTCGCCGACACCGGCAACAGCCGCGTCCTCAAGTTCGCCAGCGACGGCACCTTCCTGACAAGCTTGGGCGAGCCCGGATCGGAGCCACGACAGCTGCGCGAGCCGGTCGGCATCGAGATCGCCGCCAACGGCGACATCTTTGTGGCCGATGCCTGGAACCGCCGCATCCAGCATTTCGACAGCCAGCTCAATCCGGTGGGCCAGTTCCCCATGCCGGGCTGGGTCGCCGAGGACCCCTCCACCAAGCCCTATCTGGCCCTGGCCCCCGACGGCAGCATCATGGCCAGCGAGACCGCCCGCCATCGCCTCCTGCGCATCGGGGCCGACGGCCACATCCTATCCATCCTGGAGGGCATCGGCGAGACGGCCCTGGTCAGCCCCACCGGCCTGGCCCTGGACGAGCGGGGCTTCCTCTACATCTCCAACAGCGGCGTCAGTCAGATCCGCCGCGTTCTCCTGACCGATATGCCTGGGCCCTAACCTCGCTCCTCCCTGCGACGGCCCGCGTTGCCTCACCAACTGCCCCCACCCTATAATGATGCGTACCCTCTCCAGTCGGGAGGAGAAGGCGGGCCAAACATCTTGCTGCGCAACCGTCAGCTTTGGATTGGCATACTGGGGACAGCCCTCTTCCTGGGTCTGTTCTTCTGGCGTACCGATCTGGGCGACATGGCCGACAAGCTGGCCGAGGCCAACTACTGGTGGTTCGCCCCCGCCATCGCCGTCTGGTTCCTCTCGGCCTGGTTCCGCTCCCTGCGCTGGCACTACCTTCTGCGCCCCATCGCCAACCTGTCCACCCAGACCCTCTACCCCGTGGTGATCATTGGCTACATGGCCAACAACCTCCTGCCGGCGCGGGCCGGCGA